>DBFBFY010000031.1:0-7208 GCA_048201615.1 Collinsella sp. | reverse complement strand
GTGCTCTACCGACTGAGCTATACAGGCACTTGACGGGTGGGAGCTATAGGATTCGAACCTATGTAGGCAGAGCCAACGGGTTTACAGCCCGTCCCCATTAACCACTCGGGCAAACTCCCAATCGTTCAAGTATCCGCAGGTTCTTTGGTCTTTTGGACCGCCGCCCCCGCGAACGAAGAAGATAATACGATGCCACCTTGGGGGCTGTCAACGAAAACCTCTAGATACACGGTGCCGGGCGTATCTATATACCTTTGACCTGCGCTTTTGTTGAGTTTGAATATGAAGAGCGGTGGATTTGGTCGTTGTGGCGACGTTTCCCAAGGTAATACTTTGGTGTGGTGGAGTATTCTTATTGACTACGTCTCCGTGACGGACCCATTCGCACCTATATATGTTGCAGACGATGGTTTTCGGCGGCTTCCTGATTCATCTCAATCTGTAACAGTAAGAACGGTTTTCCTCCCCTACCTGTTATAGATCGAGACATTTCAAAGTGGTCCCGGTCATTGTCTCAATCTGTAACATCTAGACCGATATTTCCCTTCTAACTGTTACAGATTGAGATAAATGGACGGACCCTCAACCTTCCGTCTTGATCTGTAACAGTAAGAGGTCTTTTCCGCCTTTATCTGTTACAGATCAAGACAATTCTCGGCGGCTTCCTGATTCATCTCAATCTGTAACAGTAAGAACGGTTTTCCTCCCCTACGTGTTACAGATCGAGACATTTCATAGTTGTCCCGATCAGGAGCTCACGGCGTCTCGTCCATCTCCTACGCCGACTACGTCATCGCCATGGTCGACGAGGCCGAGCGCACGGGCTCCGATGCCCACGTGGGCGAGGGTCTCTATCGGCTCTATCGCTCGCTCGTGAACGTGCGCCCGCCTACGGAAATCTCCGATGAGTACCTGCGCATCGAGGACGCTTACTTGCAGGGACGCCTGCAGGAGCGCGGAATCGCCGAGGCACGTAAAGCGGAATCCGTAGGCGGACTCTTGCTGTGGCGCGGGGATATCACGCGGCTTCGCACGGACGCCATCGTGAACGTTGCCAACTCTCAGAGGCTAGGATGTGATCCTGCCGATTTTTGGGTAACCACCCACTCGGCGTAGTCGTTATAAATGTACTTGTGCTCCCAGATGCCATCAGCTGAGCCTGTGCACTCGTCAATCTGGCAGTCGTGGTAGAGGTCGTCCGCGAAGCCCTCAATTACGTCCAACAACTCGAGGCGCTCGGTGTACTTCGCAGGGATTCCGCTAAAGCCCAGTCTCGCCCCGAGAATGTTGCCGCACACCGCGCCGGTGGAGTCCGAGTCACCGTTGTGGTTCACGGCAGCAACGATCCCCGCCTCGAAGTCGTGCTCGTGTCGCAGTGCACAGAATACGGCTATGGCCAGCGTCTCCTCGGCTACCCATCCCTCGCCGAGCTCGTGGATGCAGTCAAGGTCGACCTTGGAGGAGTTGGCGAGACACAGCGCGTGCATAAGAAGGCCTTGCAGTTCCTTCACATGTTTAGCATTCGGATAGGCTTCGGGAAGCGCGCCCAACGCACCCATGACAGCTTCGCGCACGCTGCAACCTGGCTTGTGCGTCAGCATGCTCACAATCACCGCGAGCGCTCCGGCGGGCAGCCAGCCCAACGCGTGGCCGTGCGTGAGGGCAGCACACTCCGCGCCAAGCCGGAGGGCGTCGGCATAGCCGCTGCAGTGGGTGCCATCTTCAGGGTCAAGGTAGAGCCCTGCCGGAGCCACGCGCATCACGCCGCCACAGCCCTTGCTGCTGTTGACGGGGCGCTCGGTCGTCCCCTCGCACCCCTCCGCGCAGGCGGAGAGGCACGTGTTCCCCGGCGCGCGCTGCTCGAAGAACTCGGGCACGCCGACGAGCCACGAGTAGTGGTAGACGCTACTCCGCCCTTCGTCGAGCGGATACCTCTCGGTCTGCGTGCGGTACCAGTCTCCGTAGCAGTAGCCGACATAACTTTCATACGGCCCCATAATGCCGCGCGTCATCCCACGCGTGGTACCTAAGAGCAGGCCGTTTGCTGTGAAGAGAGTCATCTGCGTATCGTCGGAGAAGTGCGCCACGCCTTTGGCATCGAGTTCGTACTCGGTTATGCCACGCTCACCATAGCGGGAGAAGATGTGCTCCTCGCCCCAGAATTCCACGGCGTATCCAAGCGCGTCGCCTGCGGCCCCGCCCACGAGGCAGCCCCGGTATTTGTCGAGATCTTTCATGAAGCTCCCTTATGCCTAATCGTTTACAACAAAGGCCATCAAATCCTCGGGTGTCTCGAACACATGGTATCCGAGCTTGGTCACGAAAGAGCGCTCCTCGGGCTCGCTATCGACCATGAGGGCGACCGGTTCGCCGAGGCCGGTCTGCAAGCCGTCCGGCCATGCAAGGTCAACGATCACGGTCTTAGACGTGCCGCTCACTCCGAAGTTCGCCGCCCCGTGCCCGTAACCCCTCTCCGTCAACCAGCCCGAGAGCCCGGAGAGGGCCTCGTCATCGTGGTCGAGGACGCTCGCGGCCCCCGGCTGTTTGAAGGCGGTGGGCAGCTCACCCAGGTCTTTTCCTCTGTAGAGGGCAGATAGGATCGCGTTGGCCTTCTCGGAGAGAAGCTCGCGCCTCCGGGCGAGGAAGGCCTCGTAGTTCTCGATTTCCCAGAGGGAAGGGTCGTCGGTCGGCACGGCGTGAGATTCGACCGCTCCGGGGTTTGCGGCGACGTAACCCGGCAGGTAGTCTGAGGGGAGCTTGTCCGAGATCTCCAGGTTTGTCTCCTTGGTTAAGAAGGCGTAGTTGGCGAGCTGGTTCACCATCGACTTGTTGCGGTCGGCGGCGTAGAGCACCTTCTTGGGGAAGATGTGGTGCACGTCGAGCGACGAGTTCTTGCCGAGAAGGTGAGAGTTGAGCTCGATTCCGTTGCCCCAGTCGCGAGCATGCCCCATGCGGGCGAGAAGGTACATGAGCGGGTAGAGGCGCGCTCCCGTGCTCCATCCCCAGAAGTCATCGGGGTGAAGGCTTAGGTCGGGCCTGTTGGTCTTTATGAGCCTGAGCAGTCCGTCGATCCCCTCGCCACCCTTGACAGCGTTTATATCCTGGGCAAGCACACTCTCGGTGGAGCCTGCGTAGCGCCCCCAGAGGAAGACGTGGACATGCCAGTAGAGTAGGCGGTCCCACTCGGCCGAGGTAAGCTTGCCTCCCTTCTGGTCTATGACCGCAATCATCGTGGCGATGGAAAAGGGGCTGCCGAGGACGCGGGTATGGTCGAGTCCAAGTCTGCCCGCGATATGGTCGAGGCAGGTGCCCACGAGTTGGACGGTCTCCTTGAGTCCCTTTTGAATCTCCGACACGGAGAAGCCATCGAGAGCGGAGAAGTACGCCGACTTCGCGAGGTGAACAGTCAGGCAGCGCAGCAGCCAGTCGCGTGTGAAGTCGTATCCCTTGGCCGAGAAGCCATCGAGAGCCTTTTGCATCTCATCGCGCATGGCGGGCCATTCCGCGCAAATCTTGGCGAGCGTGAGGTCGCCCTTGCTAAGCTTCGTGCCGCCCGAGTTCACGCTGTTGAAGATATCCACGACTACGTCGATGGTTTTGTCAGGGCCGGTCACGGTCTGGGAGAGCATCTCAGTCTGCTTGATCTGCTCTATGCGGTTGAGTCGCGTGAGGGACAACGTGAAGGTCGGGTCGTCAAGGCCGGCGGCCTGTTTGATGTTGACGGCTTCCGTTACGGCTCCGGATTGGTAGACCTCGGTTACCGAGACCCACATGGGGTCGCCCTTCATCTTGGGGGCACGGAACTCGAATACCTCATCCTTGATGTTGAACATGAGATCGGCGAATGCGCGCTTGTCGCCCTCAAAGAAGGGTGGTTCCTTGCCACGCATGATGCCGTAGAGCGACGTCATGCGCTGCTGGCCGTCGAGAATGAGGTTGACGACACCTTGCCCGATGACCTTCTCGCCTTTGATGTCCGCGTCTTCCACGGGAGTTTGCCACAAGAGCATCGTGCCTACCGGATAGCCCTTGTACAGTGACGTCATGAGTTTGCGCACCTGCGCGCGGTTCCATACGTAGCCGCGCTGGAACTGCGGCATCGCGTAGTCACCCGAGTCGATGCGGTTGAGGATGTCGGCTATGGTGCTCATTGTCGATGCCTTTCAGGTTCGATCGCCTCGAGGTCTCAACAAACATGACAGAGGCGAATTGCGCAACAATAGCTCTATTTTACTCTTCACTGCCAAGCTCCATTGGAGCGCTGGATGCGGATTCGGGAGGGTTCTTCGGCACCCGCGTATGATTAGATGACGGTGAGAATTGTGTCGTTCCAACTGTGGATGCAAGGCGCGCACCTGTGTCCCGATCATCATTGTCTCAATCTGTAACATCTAGACCGACATTTCCCTTCTAACTGTTACAGATTGAGATAAATGGACGGACCCTCAACCTTCCGTCTTGATCTGTAACAGTAAGAGGTCTTTCCCGCCCCTATCTGTTACAGATCAAGACAATTCGCGGCGGCCTCCTGATTCATCTCAATCTGTAACAGTAAGAACGGTTTTCCTCCCCTACGTGTGCATCCCAACGCCCCAATCGAAAATTAACGCGAGCCAGAACCTAATCTGTTCCCTGGATCACCGTCAGCAAATCCTCGTAGCTGTGCACCACGTCACAGCGCTCGCCCTCGGAATCCCAGAACACGTAGTCCTGGATGCAGCGGCTCGTCTCCAGCGCGCGGCCGACGTTGCCGGGTATGCGCTCGGCGAAGATGGTGGAGTCGTACCGCTCATCGAGCTTGTGGTACGCGATGTGGTCGACCACCATCGTCGCCTTCTCGGCCAGGATGCAACGGGAGACCTTGGTCACAGTATGTTCCAACCTCCGGACGAGAGCAGTGGGATGAGATATACAGAGGCTTCTTTTCGGCCTGAATTGCTTCAAATATCTCTGGTTGAATCGTTCTGATACCAAATCGATACTGCATTAGATGCTACGCCTGAACGGCCTTCGTGGTCGAGGACTTAATTTGCTTGAGACCGACGAGCGCGATGCCGAGCGTCACGACGGCGAGGACGGCGACGGTCGCGAACCCACCGGTGTGCCCGTACGCGTCGATGAACGGCCCGGCGATGGCAGAGCCGCACGACGAGCCGATGGCGCAGAGGGTCCCCGTCCACGCGACAGCCTCGGTAAAGCGCATGGGCGACACCAGGTGCATCACGATCTCGTTGCCGTTGACGAAAGTCGGCGCCTGGCACAGGCCAGCCGCCAGGTAGATTGCGCCAATCACCCACAGGCTCGGTGCGAGGACGAACAGGCTCAGGCCGCAGCACAGCACCACGAGGCAGGTGTAGAACCTCCGCCACAGCGGGGTCTTCCAGCGGATGGCGCCGGAGAAGAGCGCGCCGACGAGCGAGCTAAACGAGAAACAGGAAATCACGAGGCCCGAGACCTGCGGCATGCCCACCTCACGCGCGAACGCCACAATGGAGACACTCGTTGCGTTCTGGAACGCGCCGAGCCCGAAGTACACGGCGCACAGCGCGACCATACCCGGTCCCCAGATCGACTGCGGGCGCGTGACGGGATTCGCGCGGCCGGCGCGCCTGGAGCCGTCTGCGCCCGTGGCAGCGTCCGCGCCCGCGTCGAGCACGCCGCCGACGGGTGCCACCTCGCGGCGCTCGGCACAGCTGTGGCGGGTGAGCTGCGACTGCGACGGTGGGAGCGTCGTGACCTCGGTGAGCACCATGATGGCGCCGATGACCGCGCAGACCGCCCCGAAGCGGATGGCGAGCGCGGCGGAGATGACGGCGAGCGTCGACGACAGCGGGTTTCCGATGACCCACATGCACTCGTCGAACGCAGAGCACAGCGACAGCGACGTGGAGATCTTCTTCTCGTCGCCGCGCAGCAGGTAGCGCCAGCGCGTGCGGCTCATGGCGCCCCAGGGCGGCGTAAACGCGAGGAACGGCACGATGCAGAAGAGGATCCACTCGTCTACGTGCGCGGTCGCCGCTGCGATGAAGACCTGCGAGGCGATAACCCAGATGATGATGGCCGGGATCGACGCCGCTCGCTGGCCGAACCGGTCGGCGAGTTTGCCGAGCTGCGGCCCGAGCAGCGCGGACGAGACGGAGTAGACGGCCGAGAGCGCGCCGGCGATCGTGTAGTTGCCGTAGATCTGCTGCACGCCGATGGTAATGGACATGCTGATCATGGCGAGCGGCATGCACGCGACCACCGACCCAACGGTGAAGCGCGCCGCATGCGGGATGCGCAGCAGCTCGGCATACCCGCCGAACAGCCGGTGGATCAGGCCGGAGTTCCCCGCAGGGGCCGTGGGGGCCGTCGCGCCCCGCTCCTCGGCGTCCTCGATCTCGATGGCGTCTTCCGTGGATTCCATGATCCTTCCCCGCTCCCGACGTATGGACGGTGCCCCGATGCAATCCGGGCACCGACGCGCGATCTGCGCGCACATGGTATTAGGGTAGCGACATCCGCCGTGGAAGCAACCGGCGTTCGTTTACTTTTCCTGCCACTTTGACGCGGCACGAGGTAATCGAATATAGCCGCGCACATAAAGCGGGTCCTGTTTCATTTTGAACAGGACCCGCCTCTTTCCTTTACGGGCGTAGAGTGTCTCCTACATGTTGCAGATCGATACATTCCTTCCGACGCTCCGCTTCTATCTCAATTTGTAACAGTAAGGGTGATTATGGGCTTCCACGTGTTACAAATCGAGACAACCGCTTCAGGAGGTGTCTTTAATCTCAATCTGTAACAGTAAGAACGGTATTTCTCCCCTACGTGTTATAGATCGAGACATTTCAAAGTGGCCCCGGTCATTGTCTCAATCTGTAACATCTAGACCGATATTTCCCTTCTAACTGTTACAGATTGAGATAAATGGACGGACCCTCAACCTTCCGTCTTGATCTGTAACAGTTAAAAGCGGAATAACCGTCTTGGTGTTACAGATCGAGACAAACTCGGGAATGAGACGAATACCGTGCCCGACAACCTATCAAAACAAGAAACGGGCTCTGTCCCATATAGAGACAGAGCCCGAAACTCTCATGGAGCCAGTGACAGGAATCGAACCTGCAACCCACTGATTACAAATCAGTTGCGCTACCGTTGCGCCACACTGGCACACTTGGCGCTTTCGCGCGAAGCCTGTTAAGAATAAAGGAATTACGGACGGG
>DBFBFY010000030.1:0-4112 GCA_048201615.1 Collinsella sp. | reverse complement strand
CTTGATCATCTTGGGGTCGCTCATGCGCGAGACGCCGCCTGCGGCACGGATGTCGGCCGGGATGCGCTCGAGTGCCATGACGGCGCAGGCGCCCGCCTCCTCGGCGATGCGTGCCTGCTCGGGCGTGGTGACGTCCATGATGACGCCGCCCTTGAGCATCTGCGCGAGCTCGCGATTGAGTTTGACGCGATCGGCCTTGCTGGTCTGTTCTGCCATGGTTGCTCCCTTGGTTGGCATGTGCATTGCTTGACGGAACATCCTATCGGGGAGCTGGGTATGGCGAAATACTCAGATTTCGAGATAATGACAAGGTCAGACTAATACCAGATTGAATGACTTAATAAGGTCAGGTGATAGGCTCATGCTTGACTACAATTTGGAAAAACGCGGCGGAGCATCGCTCTATGAGTATGTTTACCAGCAAATTCGAGATGATATCGTTGCTGGACGCATTGCGGCGGGGGAGCATCTTCCGTCTAAGCGTGCCTTTGCCAGCCATCTGGGAATCAGTGTCATTACCATCGAGAATGCATATAGCCAGTTACTTGCCGAGGGCTATATTTGCTCAAAGCCGCGTCGTGGCTACTACGCTTGTGAGCTTCCGGATGCACCGGTTTTGCCTTTGGCTGAGACAGAGTTTGATCGAGATTCCGCTCCTGCGGGTCTTAACGTACATGATGTTGATGGACGGGTCGAGCAGTTCGACGCACTTTCTCCTTCCACTTTGGAGGCGGCGCGGCTTTGGCAAAGCGCACTGCGGGCGACGCTGGCATCCGAAGACGAGCGCGAGATCTTTTCGCCCGCACCGGCACAGGGCACCGCTCGGCTACGACGCGCAATTGCTCATCATCTGCGCGGGACAAGGGGTATGAATGTCGACCCCAACAACATTGTTATCGGCGCGGGCGCCCAGCTGCTCGATACCATGTTGGTTCAGCTGCTTGGAGCCGACAAGGTGTATGCCGTTGAAGATCCGGGCTATTTGCGCCTGACGCGCATCTATCAGGCTATGGGTTGCAAAGTTCGGCATATCCCGTTGGATGGTGAGGGCGTGGATTTGAGCGCTCTGCAGAAAACCGGGACCGACGTTCTTCACCTGATGCCGTCCCATCAGTATCCGACCGGCCTTGTGACGAGCATTGCACGTCGCTATGCGCTGCTGAGCTGGGCCGCCGAGCAGCCGGGCCGATATCTCATCGAAGACGACTTCGATTGTGAGTTTCGCCTTGCCGGCAAGCCGATTCCCGCGCTCGCGTCAATCGATGCCGCCCAGTCGGTTATCTACACCAACACGTTTTCGAAGAGCCTTTCATCGGCGTTGCGTTTGGCGTATATGGTGTTGCCCGATGAGCTGATGGAGCGGTTTAGGCACAACCTTGGTTTTTACGCCTCTTCGGTGAGCTCTGTTGACCAGGTTGCCTTGGCGCGTTTGCTGGAATCGGGTGATTACGAGCGACATGTGAACCGCGTGCGCGTGCGCGCTCGCGAGGCGCGCGATGGCCTGGCGGCGCTTGTACGGAAAGCGTTCCCGGCAGGGGAGGTCTCGATCGAGCATGCGGACGCAGGCCTTTACTGCACCGTGGTTGCGGAGCGCGGAGCGGGCGGAAGCTCTTTTGTGCGGGCCCTCACGCGCTCGAGTATCCCTTTTGTCGACATCAGTGACTGTTATTGGTGTGCCGATGGCGCATCTGTCCCTGAAAACTCAAGTCAAATTCTTGTTCAGTATGACGATTTGAGTCCAAAAGTGCTTAATACCTTGGAATTGCAGCTAATGGGAGCACTCTGCAACCTAAGTGAGTAGACCTTTGGAACTTTGGAGACCAGGTAGTTTTGTAACAAGCTATCTACCTGCGGTTTTGAAAAGCAGGATGACCGGCCTGCTCGGGATGTTCAAAAAGCCTACTCACTTGCCGCGCAAAGTTTCTGCATAAGAAAAAAATGGGGTTTTCAACAGGGCTTCGTCCAGCTTTTGGCAAGCTTTTGGCCAGTTGGGGAGGGCTGTTGAAAACTTAACAGTCCGTTCGGTGCCATTTTTGGTGCGTTCGCCCCAATGTGAGACAGGCTGGGTTGAAATTCGTGTTTTTCTGTGCCTATGAAGGATTTACTTTGTGACATATCGGCTTTTAGATACTGGCGTTTGCCTCCTCAGGTCCGCGCTTTGTGTCCGCCGCTTCCACGGCCGGAAGAAGACCGGCAGCGATATGACCTCGCCCGTAACCCGACGGCTGCGGTTGCGCTCGGCTTTCCGTTGTATACATTGGTTCGGACGAGAAACAAACGGACTTGTCCTGCCAGCATTAGACAGCGGCTGTTTCTTGGTGAGCCCCCCAGGGAATCTGTGCTGGAAACGGAGCATGGATTTTTGATTACGTCTCCTCTACTGACGGCATTCATCATGTCGCGGCATCTGACGGATCTTCAGCTTCTTTTTGTGTTGGCGGAGATGTGCGGCCTGTTTGCGGTGTGTGCTCTGCCGGCGGCACTCGAGGCGGAGCTTTCACGTGCAATTGATTCGGGCGCGATTTCGACAACGTTCGGTTGGGTGCGCTGCCCGTCCGAGGACGGCGCCACTTCAAATTTATGGCGTCGAGACGCTTTGGTTTTGGGCAGAGACCTTGACCGTTTTTGTTCAGATGTTTGCGGGATGCGTTACGGCAATAGATTTATGGTGGTATCGCAACTCGTCCCATTGGGTGCCGCGTCGCCTTTTGAGGTCGAGGCGTATTTGTTGCTCGGGCTGCCGCGAGCCCTGGGAGGCGAAGGTTTTTGCGGCATAGAGCTCAATGTCGAAGTGACGTTAAGCACAAGTGCTCGAGCGATTGTGGGAAAGTCCCGTGTATATATCGACCTACTACTATCGACCTACTACTTTCTACGCCGGACGGCAGGCGACAGGTGGCCATTGAATGTCAGGGAAAGGCCTCGCACGGACGCGCAGGGGATGGCTTGCGTGACGCCGATCGCATGACGGCCCTTCAGGCCATGGGCTACGATGTGCTTCTCCTGACACACAGACAGATATCTGATGAGGATAGATTCCGCGCGATCGTTAAGGCCGTATGCAGGATGCTCGATGCTGAATATCGTGATAAAAGCCCGGATGAGCAAAGGGCTGAGGCATTACTCCGTTCTGAACTGTTCGTTGACTGGACAAAATTGGGAGTAATCGACGGAAAGATGCCCGCTAGGCACAAAAAGACTCGATCGTGGACGGCTGCGGTTCTAAGTGAGTAGACTTTTGGCACTTTGGCGACCAGACCGTTTTGCAACAAGTCATTTACCTGCGGCTTTATAAAGCAATATGGATGGTGTGCTCGGCAAGTTCCAAAAAGTCTACTCACTTAGTTTTTGACGAGAAACCGATGCCGAAGGCAGTCCTATTTCAGGGAGTTAACAAGTTCGTGAGGCACGAAAAAGGCCCGAACCGTGCGGTTCGGGCCTTATCGAGCTAGAGATTGTCTCTCAGGCGGCTGGCTTAGCCAAAGTAGCGCTTGAGCAGGCCGGCGAAAGCCTTGCCGTGGCGGGCCTCGTCGCGAGCCATCTCGTGCACGGTGTCGTGGATGGCATCGAGACCAGCGGCCTTGGCGCGCTTGGCAAGATCAGTCTTGCCGGCGGTGGCGCCGTTCTCGGCCTCAACGCGCATCTCGAGGTTCTTCTTGGTGGAGTCGGTCACGACCTCGCCCAGGAGCTCGGCGAACTTAGCGGCGTGCTCGGCCTCCTCGTGGGCAGCCTTCTCCCAGTACAGGCCGATCTCGGGGTAACCCTCGCGATGAGCGACGCGAGCCATGGCCAGGTACATACCGACCTCGGAGCACTCGCCCTCAAAGTTGGCGCGCAGGTCGGCAACGATGTCCTCGGAGACGCCCTCCATCTTGGCGACGCCCACGACGTGCTCGGCAGCCCACTCGAGCTGGCCCTCCTCCTGCTTCAGGAAACGAGAACCGGGAACGCCGCACTGGGGGCACTTAAAATCCTCGGGCAGCTGGTCGCCGTCGAACTCTTCCACATAACCGCAAACGGGGCAAACAAACTTCATGATTCGATCCTTTCGATCGATGGCGATTGTGCGCTCGTCCGGTCCCGTAAGGGCCCTCTCCGGACGTGCGTCTTGA
>DBFBFY010000029.1:0-13425 GCA_048201615.1 Collinsella sp. | reverse complement strand
CGCCGTCGGCGTGCTCCTGGCGCCCTTTAAGACGAACCCCCGCCAGGTCGCGCTCGTAAGCTGGGCGGGCCTGCGCGGAGCAGCTTCGGTCGTGTTTAGCCTCTTTGCCGTGGTGGCCGGCGTTCCCGGCGGACACGACCTGTTTGACCTGGTGTTTGTGATTGCCGTGTCGAGCATTGTGGTGCAGGGCTCGCTGCTGCCGGCGGTGGCGAAGAAGCTCGATATGATCGATGCGACCGGCGACGTGCGCCGCACCTTTAACGACTACCGCGACGAGGACGGCATGTCGTTTGTAAAGCTCAAGGTGTGCGCTGGACATCCGTTTGCCGGACGCTCGCTCGCGGACATTGGCAGCGCCACAAATATGCTCGTGGTCCTGGTGCTGCGCGACGGGGCGCACCCGGTACTGCCCAATGGCGACACCGTGATCCAGGAAGGCGATCTGCTGGTGATGGCCGCGCCGACGTTTGAAGAGCGTACCGAAGTTACGCTGCGCGAGGTCACCGTGACTCCCCACGGTCGCCTGGCCGGCCAGCGCCTGTGCGATGTGCCGCAAGGCAAACATCCGTTTATTGTGGTGATGCTCAAGCGCGAAGGCCAAACGATCATCCCCGACGGCAACACCCTAATATACGCCGGCGACGAAGCCGTCATCGCCACGCTAGCATCGTAGTGACTAGGAGGTAGCTACTTTAGGACGAAGAGATCAAGCGCCTAGGAACCTCATGTCTTCGCTCGCAGATTTGGATTTGCCTGAGGAGTAAAGCACCCCTCCCCCATGTAACCATCCTGTAAATCATAGCGACGCACTCGAGTTTTACCGTGATGCGGTCGCGCCTGGCGCTCCACTGTGCTAAAGTAACCCGAACGTCCAAACGACTACAAGGGGGAACTAGAAGATGGCACGTGTGCACAACTTCTCAGCTGGCCCGGCAGCGCTGCCCACAAGCGTGCTCGCCGAGATCGCCGACGAGATGATGGACTACCGCGGTTGCGGCATGTCCGTGCTCGAGATGAGCCATCGATCTAGCATGTACCAGCAGATCATCGACGACGCCGAGGCAACCCTGCGTCGCCTGCTGAGCATCCCCGACAACTACCGTGTCCTGTTTTTGCAGGGCGGCGCCACGCTGCAGTTTGCGGGCATCCCCATGAACCTCATGCGCCGCGGCCGCGCCGGCTACATCGTGACCGGCAACTTTGCCAACAAGGCATACAAGGAGGCCGCCAAGTACGGCGAGGCCGTGCTGCTCGCGAGCTCCGAGGACACCAACTTCGACCGCATCCCCGACATGGCCGACATCAACGCGCGCATTGCCGCCGAGGCCGCGAGCGACGGGCTCGACTACGTTTACATCTGCCAGAACAACACCATCTTTGGCACCATGTACCACGAGCTGCCCGCTTGCGGCGACGTACCGCTGGTCGCAGATGTCTCGAGCTGCTTTCTGTCGCAGCCGCTCGATGTTGAACGCTACGGGCTCATCTACGCCGGCGCGCAGAAAAACGCCGGCGCCGCGGGCGTGACCGTGGTTATCGTGCGCGACGACCTCATCGCCGACGGCCCCGCCTTTGCGCGGGCGCCGCAGTACATGGACCTTAAGACCCAGGCCGCCAAGGGCTCCATGCTCAACACGCCCAACACCTTTGGCATCTACGTGTGCGGCAAGGTGTTCCGGTGGGTCGAGGAGACCGGCGGACTTGCCGCCATGGCCGAGCGCAACTGGGCCAAGGCCAACCTGCTCTATGACCTGCTCGAGCACAGCGTGCTGTTCCATGGCACCACGCAGGCCGACAGCCGCTCCATCGCCAACGTCACCTTCCGCACCGGCGACGCCGAACTCGACGCGGCCTTTGTCGCAGGCGCGGCCGAGCACCAGATTCAAAACGTCAAGGGCCATCGTCTGGTAGGCGGCATGCGCGCCAGCGTCTACAACGCCGTAACCATGGAAGACGTGCAGGCACTGGCCTCGTACATGAAGGACTTCGAAACGCAGCGTAGTTTGAGCCCGCGATCTAACTAGCCCGCAACGCGCGGGCCGACCAGCCACTTCAAACCACCTGTTTAAACCAAACCTGCTAAGGAGTTTTTCATGCGCAAGATTAAGACCATCGACGACATCACCAAGGACGGCAAAGTCGAGTTTGGCGAGGGCTACGAATTTGTGAGCACCGCCGAGGAGGCCGACGCCATCCTGATGCGCTCGACTGACCTGCACGGCTACGAGCTGCCCGAGGGCATCCGCGCCATCGCCCGCTGCGGCGCCGGCGTCAACAACATCCCCGTCGAGAAGTACGCCAAGAAGGGCGTCGTCGTCTTTAACTCCCCCGGTGCCAACAGCAACGCCGTTAAGGAGCTCGTCCTAGGCATGCTGGTGCTCTCGAGCCGCGGCGTGGTGCAATCGATGAACTGGGTGCGCGACAACGCCGACGACCCCGAGATCCAGGTCGACGCCGAGAAGGCCAAGAAGGCCTTTGTGGGCCGCGAGCTCAAGGGCAAGCGCATCGGCGTCATCGGTCTGGGCAACGTAGGCTCCAAGGTCGCCAACGCCTGCGTCGATCTGGGCATGGACGTCTACGGCTACGATCCGTTCATTTCCGTTGAGCACGCGTGGGTGCTGAGCCGCGAGGTGCAGCGCGTGGGCACGCTCGAAGATCTCTGCCGCGGCTGTGATTACCTCACGGTGCACGTGCCCAGCAAGGCCGACACCATCGGCATGATCAGCACCGAGCAGATCAACCTGCTGGCCCCGGACGCCGTGCTCATCAACTACGCACGCGAGACCATCATTGACGAGGACGCCGTTGACGCCGCCCTGCGCGAGGGCAAGCTGAGCTGGTTTAGCTGCGATTTTGCCACGCCCAAGACCGTCAAGATGCCCAACACGTTTATCACCACGCACTCGGGCGCCGGCACTGGCGAGGCCGAGGCCAACTGCGCCGACATGGCCATCAGCGAGCTTAAGGATTACCTGGAGAACGGCAACATCGCGCACAGCGTCAACTACCCCGCCTGCAGCATGGGCAAGGCGCGCGCCGCAAGCCGCATCGCCTGCCTGCACGCCAACGTGCCCAACATGATCGGTCAGATCACGGCAATCCTGGCCAAGGACAATGCCAACGTGCAGCGTATGACCAACGAGTCTGCCGGCGAGAACGCCTACACCATGTTCGACACCGACGAGCACCTGGACAGCAGCACCATCGAGGCGCTCAAGCAGATTCCGTCGATGTATCGCGTGCGCGTGATCAAATAGCGCCGGCTGATCTGACGGGCAGTTCCCCATGTGGCCTGCCCGTTACTGACATTGAATGCCCGCGGGGGCGCCTTTCGCACGAGAGGCGCCCCCGTTTTTGTGAGCGCTCCATTAAATGCACCGAGCCGCTTCTTGACATACAATTTGTATGTTGACCTAACTATCTGTGAGGTGCCTATGGTTGATACAGATTTTGCTTGGCGGCTTACGCAAGGGCTCGTGCGGATCGACAGTTCCGACCCAGGTGCGTATGAGGGCGAGATTGAACGCTATATCAAAGTGTTGGTTGAGGCTCAATTGGAGCGGTTGAGTCATCCGGTGCTCCATGCCGTGCAGGTTGAGGAACTCGAGGTGCTGACCGGACGCCGCAATCTCATGGTCACCGTGCCCGGTTTGAGCGACGAGCCACGGCTCGTCTACATCTGCCACATGGATACAGTCACCTTGGGCGACGGCTGGGACGCGGACATTACGCCGCTCGGGGCGGTCGTGCGCGACGGCAAGCTCTACGGCCGCGGCGCCTGCGATATGAAGGGTGGCCTGGCCTGTGCCATTGCCGCACTGGTCCATACGCTCGAGCGCGTGGCGGCGGATGGCGCGCTGCCCCGCCGCGGCTTTTCGCTCATCTGCTCGGTCGACGAGGAAGACTTTATGCGAGGCTCCGAGGCAGCCATCGATGCCGGCTGGGTCGGTTCGCGCGAATGGGTGCTGGACACCGAGCCCACCGACGGACAGATCCAGGTGGCGCACAAGGGGCGTACGTGGTTCGAGATTGAAATGGATGGCGTGACGGCGCATGCAAGCCGGCCCTGGAAGGGCGCGGATGCCGTCGCCGCCATGGCCGAGGTCGTGTGTTCGCTCCGTCGCGCGTTTGTGGCGCTGCCCGCGCACGATGAGCTGGGGCCTTCGACCATCACGTTCGGCCAAATCGAGGGCGGATATCGCCCCTACGTCGTACCCGACCGCGCCAAAGTCTGGGTAGACATGCGCCTGACCCCGCCGACCGATACGGCCGCCGTAACGCGCATGGTAGAGCAGGCCATCGCCGTCGCCGAAGCCGCCATTCCCGGTTGCCACGGCAGCTACGTCGTGACGGGCGACCGCCCCGCCATCGAGCGCGACCCAAACTCTCCCCTTCTAGCAGCGCTCAAGCGTGCCGCCGATGACGTGACGGACGCGGACACGACCGTTGGCTTCTTTACCGGCTACACCGACACCGCCGTCATTGCCGGCAAGACAGGTAACCGCAATTGCATGAGCTACGGTCCCGGGTCGCTCGCGCTCGCGCACAAGCCCAACGAATATGTGCCCCACGCCGATATCGTTCGTTGTCAGCAGGTGCTAATCGCGCTCGCCGATAACGTGCTCTGGGACGCGAGCGGCCAAGTTGGGGCATAATAAGCCGCGAACAAACCGACTCGCGCGTTAGGACCGCCCATGAAAGCACTTCCGTTTCCCTGCATCCGCCCGGCTCAGGACCGCGTGCTCGAGGCGCTGCCTGCAATGGGCAGCATCCTAAGCGGCAACGATGCCCTGCGCGGAGCCATTGCCGATGGTCTGATGCTCAAGGACCCGGGTGCGGCGTATTACGTGTACGAATGCTCGGGCGAGCCGGGACGTGTGACGGGTGTCGTGGCGATCTGCCCGACGAGTGTACTCGCGGGCGGCAAGGGCGATGCCAGCGCCGACGTGGCCGCCGCCGCGCGCGCGATCGCCGAACTCAAAGTTCAGCCCCGTCCCGTAACGCTCGCCTACGAGGCCTCGCCCGTCATGGATATCATCCTGGGCGCCGCCAAAGAGGGCGCCTCGCTCTACGCCGTCACCGATCCTGCGGGCATTACACACCGCGTGTGGGAGGTTAAGCGCGAGGACGCCGTCGGCGCCATCCGTGCCATGCTCGACCAGGCGCCGGAGCCGGTACTGGCCGACGACCCTGCCTACGCTGGCGCACTAGTCGGGGTATCACAGCTCCTGGCCGATGAGGCCCGTTCCGCCGGAACGTACACCGGCAAGGAGCCGTTCAACTTTACCGTTGCCGCGCTCTTCCCCGCTGCGCAGGTCAGCGGCGGCGCACCGCAGGTTCCGACGGGTCTGCTCACGCACCAAGTCGCGCGGTTCTAGCAAGACCAGACCGCGCAGCACAAAAATCGGCAGCTCAACAAACAGGGGGCGGAGATGCAGCAGGTACATGCATCTCCGCCCCTTTTGCGTCGAGAAGTTATGCCGGCGACCCGAGCCGCCACGCTCGCGTTATCCGCGCTGCGGACCTGCAGTAGCCACAAGCGGTTCAAGGCCCAGCTCGCGTGCGTAATCCTCCTGCGTAAAAATCTCAATCAGCTCAAACGTGTCGGATTCGTCGTCAAACGCAAAGTGCAGCACCGAGCAGTTGCCCGGCACGCGTTCGCGCTCGTCTGCCGCCGCGCCCCGCACGTGGTCCAAAAACTCCTTGATAGCCGAGCCGTGGCTCACCGCGAGCACGCACTCGTGGTCCGGACGTCGCATAAGCTCGGTCAGCGTCGCCACCATGCGCTCACGCACCTGCATCTGGCCCTCGCCGCCAAACTGACGATAGAAATCGCGCCACGGGCGCTCGGGCATAAGCATCACGCGCTCGGCCTCAAAGTCGCCAAAGAACCACTCACGCAGACCGTCCAGGCGCTCGTACGCCAAGCCCGGCCACAGGTTGGCGATAGTCTGCTCGGTGCGATGAAGTGTGGAGGTGTAGGCATGATCGGGTTCAATGCCGCGCGCACGCAAGAACATGCCGGCACGCGCCGCCTGGTCGCATCCCAGCTGCGTGAGCGGCGAGTCACTCCAACCCTGAATAATGCGCTTAAGGTTGAATATTGTCTGCCCATGACGAACCAGATACAGGTCTTTATTCATAGGGGTCCTTTCGTTCGTTACCAATCAAGGAGCGAAAACGCACCGTCGCAATAGCCAAAATGAAGCACGGCACCGTTGTCGGGTAGCTCTCCCCTGCCAGTCACATACTCAAGAAACTCCTGGCAGGAAGAGCCGTGGGAGACTGCCAGCACACAGTCGTGCTGCGGCCTGGCCATGATGTGGAACAGCGCCGCGACCATGCGCGACTGGAGCTCGCCTTCAGACTCGCCACCAAAGGCCACCGGATAATCACCCCAGGGCTGCGGCGGCATCTCGCGATTTGATGTACCCTCCAGCGAGCCCAAATGCCACTCGCGCAGGTCATCGACCAGCTCTATCGAGCGGCCCTCACCAGCAATTAGCTCAGCCGTACGCCGCGCCCGGCCCAACGGGGAGGAATACACACGGTCAAAGGCCACGCCGCGCGCCGCAAACGCCGCACGCGCCATCAGCGCCTGCTCGCGCCCGCGCGCCGTAAGCGGCGAATCGTGCCCGCCCTGCAAAATGTTCTGCACATTGAGCTCAGTCTGCCCATGCCGCACCAAATACAAATCTGCCACACACCCTCCCCTCGTACCACCACAAAGGGGACAGGCACCTTTGTGGTGGTTTACCGCCGGATCACACCGCGGTGACGCTCAACTACAGCAGCACGTCGGCAAGCGGACGCTTGGGTACGTGGTGCACCCGCGCCTCGTCGCGCCAATAATTGATGGAGCCGTCGGGGTTGGAATCGATCGCATCGATCACCTGCGTCTCGGCCGGAACGCCAAGCGCCATGATCAGCTTGAGCTCATACTTGTCGTTATCGAGCCCCATGGCATCGATCGCGTGGGGCGTAAAGGCCTTGAACATGCAGGCTGCCACCTCGGGCGTGGCGCTGCGGGCGGCGAGCATCATCGTCTGCGCGGCAATGCCCGTGTCGACCTCGGTAATGGGAGCGGCGGGCTTGCCCGGAACGGCGCGCTCGGCAAGAATCGCGATGTAGCCGGTCGGGCGCTCACCCTCGGCAGGACCCGGCCAGTCCTTAAGCGCGCCGGCCCATGCAAGCTCGTCAAACACGCGAGCGCAGTCCTCTGCACCGCTTACCACATGAAAACGCAGACGCTGAGCATTGGCGCCGCAGGGAGCCAGGTGCGCCAGTTCCGCCAGCTCGAGCAAAAACTCGCGCGGCACGCGCATGGACTCGTCAAAACGGCGGCACGTACGGGCACGACGGACCAGCGCATCAAACGCTTCCAAGCCGAGCTTTTCGCAACTCTGCTTTGCCATCGACTCCGCGCTCGACGGCGCCGCGGGAACTGTTTCGTTCATAGGGACCCCCAATTTCGGGCAATTGTTCTTAGGAGAATCTAACCTAAAACCTAGGCAATTACATACAGTGGCGTAATGTTCTACAATTGTTGATTAATCCTCACTGGAGCGGGAACAAAAGTAACAATTCGGGAATGTGGGGCGGCAATTCGTCCTTCCCGCCCCATGCATCGGCGCCCTTGGGCGATACTTGTTGCAGCACTTTTGGCGTACGCCGCACGGAGAGCAATGAACGCGACGTGCACCGCACGGAAAGGAGACATTATGGGCATCTTTAAGAATGATGACCAAAAATCGAGCCAGTTTGGATTTGACGAGAAAAGCATGGCAGGCAAGGCCGTCAAGGCCGTGCGCTGGATTTACGCCATCACGGGCGTCTTGGCGCTCGTCGCCGGCATCGCACTGCTGTTTGCGCCTGCCAAGTCCCTCGTCTTCCTATCGACCGTCTTGGGCTTCTACTTTGTGATCACGGCCGCGATCAGGCTGTTTACCGCTGTTTTCGAGCCACTGCTGCCCACCGGCTGGCGCGTGACGAGCATCATCTCCAACCTACTCATTATCTTGGGCGGCGTCATAATCCTGCACAACCAGGCCTTCTCGACCGCGACGCTCACCACGATGGTGGTTATCGTGGCCGGCTTTGGCTGGATTGTCGAAGGTGTCATGTCCATTCTGGAGTCCGAGCTTTCGTCCAACCGCGCCCTCGCTATCCTGAGCGGCGCACTCTCCATCATCGCCGGCATGTTCGTGTTTATCTATCCGCTGTGGTCGGCCAAGATGCTCGTTATCTTTAGCGGCGCCGCGCTGCTGGTGTTTGGCGTTACGCTGATTGTTCGCGCTATTCAATTTGGCAAACTGGTGCACTAGATGCCGCGAACGCTCTTTATTGATGCCGACGCCTGCCCGGTCACGCGCGAGTCGATTGATTACGCGCGGCGGGCGGGCGTCGCCGTTGTTATCGCCGGCAACAGCACGCAAAACCTGGAACGGCACATTCGCCGCGACGACCCGCGTGATGCCGAGCACGCGCGACGCGGCTTTTGGGTCACGACGCTCGATGTGAGCGTGGGCGCCGACAGCGCCGACTTTGCCATTGTCGAACGCCTGCAGGCGGGCGACGTAGTCGTGACGCAGGACATTGGCTTGGCGAGCATGGTGCTCGGCCGCGATGCCGCCGCAATCGGTGTGCGCGGGCGCGTCTACGACAAGGCGACCATCGACATGCAACTGTTTATTCGCCACAAGGAAAAGAAGGTGCGCCGCGCCGGCGGACGCACTCGCGGACCGGCGGCATTTACCAGCGAAGACCGCGCTCGCTTTAAGCGCAACCTCACCGAGCTGCTGCGCTAACCAAGGTAGATTTTTGGGACATGTCCGGAAATCTGCTTTTTTGCTTTGGGCGGTGTGAGCGCTCAAAATCCATGGCTCAACAAAAAAGGGGCTTCAAAATGCCATGCGTCGCCGCATTGTGCAGGCGCCGAGCATGGCTATTTTGAAGCCCGTTTTGTTAGGCCCACTTAGAGGCCGAAGGCGGATAGGATGAGACCCCAGCCGGCACCGATGACGTACATCATGATCAGGAACAGGACGTTTTCGCGGGCGCTGCGGTTGGTGCGGAACAGCACCAGATAGCCCACACCGGCAGAGATGAGCGTGCCGGCGAGCATCGGGGCCAGCTGCAGCGCGCCTTCCAGGTACAGTTGTGTGATGACGACGCTGGCCGAGCAGTTGGGGATCAGCCCAACAAGCGCCGAGCCCAGGACCGCAAGCGTCTCGTTGCCGCGCAGGAACTGCTCGATTGCGGACTCGCCGAAGGTCTCGAGTACGGCGACTAGGACCAGCGTCACCAGGAAAATAAAAATCGATACCTGCACGGTGTGCGAGATCGCGCTGCGGATAATCGACAGGACGGGCGCACCTTCGTGTGAGTGGGGGTGACCGTGGCCATGATGGTGTTCATGATCGCCCTCATGACCGTGATCGTGGCCATGTCCGTGTCCGTGTTCGTGCTCGTCCTCGTCTTCATCACAACCGCAATGGTCGCGCTCGCACAGCTCGTGGATGTGGTCGGCGCTCACGCCCGCCTCGGCCACCTCGTCGATGATGTCACCGCCAGTGTGGTCGTCGTGCGCGCAGTTCACGTGGGCCGGGTTGGCCGCGGTTCCCAGCACGGTACGGCGAATCGCCGCATGCGCGCGGGCATTACGACGAAGGCCGCGGATAGCCGCGTCCACGATAAAGCCCGTGACCAGCGCGATCAGTGCCTTCGAAGCCAAAAGCATCGCCATGGTCTGCACGGGCACTTGCTCGGCGAGCAACAGCGGCAGCATCTCATCGGAGGTCGAGAGGAACACGGCGACCAGCGTGCCCAGCGTCACGACACGGCCGGCGTACAGCGTTGCTGCCATGGCCGAAAATCCGCACTGCGGCACAATGCCCAGCAGCGAGCCAGCCACGGGACCCGCAGCGCCGGCGCGCTTGATAGCGCCGTTGACGCGGTCGCCCGCAACGTGCTCAAGTGTCTCGAGAGCAAGATACGTCACCAACAAAAACGGCGCCAGCGAGAGCGTGTCCTTGCCGGCGTCGAGCAGAATATCAATCAGCAAATCCATGACGGATGGAACCTTTCATGTCTTTCGGCAGCATTGTAAAAGTCCTAGCGGTCAACTAGGGTATTGTAGTTGTCCTAGGCGTGGTGCCAATAGTTGCCCATGGTAAACTATCATCTCGCCATAACTCAATGCCACCGAGCCGCGCGACACGGCCCGTCCAAGGAGCAGTTATATGAACGTTTCACAAGCACTCGAATACGAGCGCCAGCCGTTTATTCCCATGTTTATCTATGGCGATCACGGCGCCATGGAGTCCGAGCGCCAGAAGGGCGAAGAGGCCCTTAAGGTGCTCGAAACCGAGTACTTTACCGCCGAGGGCGACCCCAGCTTCGACTTTGCCACCGTGCGCGACCTGGCTGACCGCAACCGCGACCTGTGCGACCAGATTGGCGAGGCACGCCTGCGCAACGTGACGCCCGCGACGCTTTCGCGCGGCCTGTCCGATGCCGACACCTGCGCCGCCATCGGCAAGATGCAAAAGCGCACCGCCGCGTCCGTTATGCGCGAAATCCGCGGCGACCGCGACGCGCTCGGCGTGGCCTACGCCCGCAAGCCCATCCAGGGCACCGTGCTCGGTATCGACATCGAGACCACCGGCCGTGCACCCGAGCGCGGTTATATCATCAATGTGGGTTGGGAAATCATGGAGCTCACCAGCGACGCCGTCCCGCACGACGCCGAGGCGCACTACTGCGGTCTGCCCGACATCTACCGCGGCGAGGATGTGCCGTTGTCGAATATCCACCACATCACCTGGGACGACATCGACGGCAAAAAGCCATTCCGCGAGAACAAGGAACTGCAGAAGCAGCTGCTCAAGCTTATGAAGAAGTACCCGTACATGGCGCACAACGCCGCCTTTGAGGACAGTTGGTTCAAGATCCACCTGGACGGTTACGCCGAGGCACGCCGCGCCGGCAAGATCATCGTCATCGACTCGCGCCAGATCTGCCGCAGCCTGGATGCCGACGTCCGCTCGCTCCCCCGCGAATCCGCGCCCGCCGCGCTCGAGAACTGGGCGCGCCGCCGTGGAACCCTCGCCGCCGACGCCAACGAGCAGCATCTGGGCCTCGACGACACCGACCTCATGCTCCGCACGGTTCAGGCCGAGTTCAACCTCAAGAACCTATTCGCGAAATAACCGATCCATCTGCGGGAGCGCCTGCCAGGCACAGCGCAATCCGTCTGGGCACACCGACACGCAGTAAACTAGGGCGCAGCCTTATGGCTGCACCCTAGTTTTCATCAAAACGAGCAAATACGCGTGCTTCACATAGTCGGCAGGTTGGCCCACCTACATTTTTCGAGTTGTTCGGCCAGCTGAACCACTAGTCAAGGCCCCTTGAACCGCAATCGAAGCTAAAATCGCCTTAATTTCGCAACCAAGCCCCATAAATCTACCTGAATCAATTCGAATAGGACGTTGCGATCGCACCTATTTGTATAGGATAAGGCCGAATAACTCAAATTATGTTGGTGAGGCATCTGAGCGGTCGGCAAAAACGCTTAGAAGCTACGAATCCGCAACTAAAGTTCATCAAAAAGGGGCAGCCGGCAGAAACCTCCCCAGCCAAAGCTGCTCCCTCAATACGACAGCTCAAAAACCCACCGTTCGCAGAAGATAAGCCGCGCCCCAATACCGTTGCCCGAAGTTTCGGGCGTATGCGGCGTCCGCTATGCCATCATGCGCGTATGGGAATCATTCTGTCACATACCACGGCACGCGCTGTATACCAAACAGCCAACTCGCTCGCAAGCTACGCGACCGGTCCCATACCTATGGAAAAGATCAGGGTGTCTGCGCCGACCACGTCCGACCTGGAAGCGGCACGAGCATGGCTCAACAGAAAGAATGTCGATTCTGAACGTATCCATGTGCTGACGTTTTCCAATAATGCCAAAAGGCACCGCAAGGGCTGCATCTGCCACTGCACGCACTATACGTTTGATGCAGAAAGCTACCTAGAACTCGAGCCGAACGTCTACATCGTCGATATCAAGCTGTGCGCGTTAGAAGCAACAGCCGACCTCAACCTTTCGGAGCTCGTTGAGTATTACTTTGAAATCTGCGGCTCCTACGCGCTTGGAACGTCCGACGAAACTCAATATCGCGAGCGCCCAGCCCTAACCAGCGTTGAAGAGCTCAGAGCCTTCTTTTCAGAGGCACCGGGGTATCGTGGATCTAATAAAGCACTTAAGGCACTTTCTTATGTACACGAAGGCTGTCGCTCCCCACTCGAAACGGCGTTTGTCATGATGCTGACAATGCCCAAGTCAATGGGTGGCTTAGCCATACGCGCTATCAAAACGGATTATCCAATCCCAGTCCCCAAAAGATACGCCGCCCTAACGCGACGGACGGTTTTCTACCTCGACGCGCTGCTCGAAAATTCGATGACCGATATCGAATACAACGGCTTTTACCACGACGAACCCGAGCAGCAATCAATTGACGAGGAGCGCCGAAACACGCTGCGAAACATGGGATATGCCGTTATCACAGTTAATCGTCATTCGTTTTTCAAACAGTCCGCTTTTAAACGGGTCATGGAAGCGATTCGCATTCGCGAGAAGATATGGCCCGGTCGACTCCCGGATAACTTCGCCATCCTGCAAGAAACTCTTCGTCAATTTGTCTTGCGGCGCTACTTCGAATACGGTCGCCGCGTCCTGGAGACACTCAAAGAAGAAGAGGCCGCCAAGCGCGAAATTGCAAGCCAATATCCGCAAGCTGATGACCCGAGCATCAACGATGTGCCCGAACCCGACGACATGCAACACGTCGGGGCCCTTGCTGAGGAAATCAATGGGGCTTGGGAATGCGACATGTTCGCAAAAATCGATGAAAACCGCACGGAAGACGACACGATTATTGATCTAATTGAGAATTCGCTCTTCTAAAGGCGATCTCTGCGGATGTCCACCTACATTTTTCGACTTATTCGGCCACCGGTGTGCCAGATTGGCTGCAGCAATGCTCAATATAACTTTAGATAAAACTGATTCTGCAGGAACTCCCGTAGAGGAAGAACTGATTCTCGCGGTATTTGACACGATAAAGTACAAATATGAACAGTTCTAATGCTTCTCAAGGTGGCTTTCTTAGCATGCTAGCCGAACATCTCGAAATATGTTGGCGAGCATTGCGTCGATGTCTCCCAACCCACAGAAAATCGCAGAGGCGGCAAGCAGTCATCGAAATTAACGCAAATTGTATTGACATATGAACATGCACTCATATAATCGAAAGTAAATTATATGAGCGCATGTTCATATGAAAGGATATTGCAATGAGCATCCGCGTTGATGAAACGAAACTCGACATCGAGGCCACCGAACCCGCGATCCCGACCACC
>DBFBFY010000028.1:0-16285 GCA_048201615.1 Collinsella sp. | reverse complement strand
GGTAATGTCGAGAAAGTTGGTGTAGCGCCCGATCCGAAGTGAGTCGGCCCGGCGTCCTGGAATCTGGAATACGGTTGATATCCTATGCCGCCTCGACCCTGTCCGCAAGCTCGAGGCCGGACTCGAGCATCTTCCTGGCCTCCGCCTCAAGCCGCGCCCACTCGACGGGACCGTCGATTCCCCGAGTGCGACCGTCATCGTAGAGCTCGTTCATCCTCACCTCCGAGAAGTACCTGGACTCCTGCCATATCTCGTCCTGCTCGCACATGACCGCGCCCGCGAGCCGCACCAGCGAGCCCGTGGAGGGGAACACCTGCACGACGCGCGACCTGCGCTTTATCTCCCGGTTGGTCCTCTCCTGCACGTTGTTGGTGCGCAGGCGCTTCCAGTGGGTCGGCGGGAAGTCGAGGTAGGCCAGCGCGTCGGGCTCGGCCTCCTCCAGCACCGCCGCCGCCCTGGGGCAGCACCCCTCCAGCATGTCGCACGCCGCGTGGTACATGGCCGTCACGGTGGCGGCGTCGCGCCCGCGGAACACCTGCGACACGATCCTGCCCACGCGGCGCCTGAGCTGCCAGGAGCCGGCCTCGCGCATGCAGTCGCGCATGAGGTGGACCGCGCAGCGCTGCCACGCGGCGCCTTGGAAGACCTCGCCGAGCGCCCGGACGAGCCCCGGGTGGGCGTCCGAGACGACGAGCCGCACGCCCGCCGCCCCGCGCGAGCGGATAGCCCGCAGGAAGGCGAGCCACGAGTCGTAGGACTCGGTGTCGACCACGTCGACGCCCAGGACGCGCCTCCAGCCGCCCGCATCGCAGCCGATGGCGGTGACCACGGCGGTGGAGGCGACGCGCCCCTCGCGGCGGCACTTGACGTAGGTCGCGTCGAGCCAGACGTAGGGCACCGGCGAGCCGCCGAGCGGCCTTCCGCATAGGTCCTCGATATCTGCGTCCAAGCTCGAGGCGATGGCGCTCACCTGGTCCTTCGAGAGCCTGGAGACGCCCATCTTCTCGGCCACCCTCTGCACCTTGCGGGTGCTCGTGCCCGTGGCGTACATCTCGGCCACGGCGGCCACGAGCGCGCGGTCGACGCGCTGGTAGCGCTCGAGCACGTCCTCAGGGAAGAAGCTGCCGGAGCGCAGCTTGGGGATGCGCAGCGTCAGCGTGCCGACGCAGGTGGCGAGCGACCTCTCGCGGTAGCCGTTTCGGCTGTTCGCCCCGCCGCCGCACAGCTGGTCGGCCTCGGCGTCCATCACGGCGTTCACGACCTGCTCGGCTAGTCTGCGGAGCAGCTCCTGCATGTCGATGGCGCCGTCGTCGAAACGGGGCATGGCGAGCATGTCCGGCGTCGGGTCTGATAAGATTCCCATAGCGGTCTTCGTCCTTTCCTAGAACCTGTTGTTGTGGTGATTTCAGATTCTAGGACGAAGGCCGTTTTTCGTTAAACGGGCGCTAGGGCGTCACCCTTACACCAACATTTTCGACGCGATCCGCTGCGGTGACACCTGGGCATGGAATGAGCCCGAAGATGATCGGTGCTGCTATTGCGGGTAATGGCATTCTTCGGTCAGCGTTCATCATGGACTGTTCTCAGGCATTTGCCTTCGTCGCTCTGGAAGACTTCTTCTCACTGTTGCTTGCAGGCCGCGGAATGAATGCCGTCGCTTCGGGCGCGACCATTGCGGTCCAGCTCCTTGCCTCCGCCTCCATAGGATTTATTGTGCCCAGTGTGATTGCTCGTGTCGACAAGGGCCGTTTTGCGCGTGTTTGCGGCATCATTCGCTTAGTATTGACGGCTTTGTTTTTGATTCCCCTTACTCCGGCTAATATGCTGCCCGTGTTCTATGTGTCGCAGACGGTTGCGTACTCGTTGTTTGCCCCAATCAAATACTCAGTTTTCCAAAATGCTGCCGATTCATCGATGCGCTGTTCACTGATTTCGGTTCAAAGTCAGATGGTGGCGGTGGGTGCTGTTCTTTTCTATCTGCTCAACGCTGTGTTGAGTAGCGTTGCGGGCATTCGAGTCGTATTGCTTGTTGCGCTCGGGATTTCTTCTTTGGTGTATATCCCCGCGCTATTTCGCCTTACAAGTCAAAGGCCATGAGTATTCAGGCACCGATAACTTATATATCAACGCAATAAACCCGAGCGCGAGGGCGTTTGGGTTTATTATTGAAGCGTATGTAACCTGGCGGCGCCACACCGCCTGTTAGTAGGGAGACACATGAACGTTCTGGTCGTCAACGCAGGATCTTCGACCCTTAAGTATCAGGTCATCGATACCAAGTCCCACAAGGTGTCCGCAAAGGGCTCCTGCGAGCGCGTCTGCTTTACCGGCGGTACCTTCACCCACGCTGCCAACGGCTCCAAGAAGGTGACCGAGAACATCGAGTTCCCCGACCACAAGGTCGCCATCGGGGTCGTCCTGAAGGACCTCGAGGCCAACGGCGTCAAGATCGAGGGCATTGGCCACCGTATCGTTCAGGGCGGCTGGTACTTTGGCGATTCCTCCCTCGTCGACGAGGACGTCCTCGCCAAGATCCGTGAGGTCGCCCCGCTGGCGCCGCTGCACAACAACCCCGAGGCCAACGTTATCGAGTTCTGCCTGGAGCAGTATCCCGACCTGCCCAACGTCACGGTCTATGACACCGCTTTCCACTTCAACATGCCCGAGGTCGCCAAGACCTACGCCCTTCCCAAGGATGTTTGCGACAAGCTGCACATCCGTAAGTACGGCGCCCACGGCACCAGCTATCGTTACATCTCCAAGAAGGTCGCCGAGATGACCAACGGCGAGGCCCGCAAGGTTGTCGTGTGCCACATCGGCTCCGGTGCCTCCCTGTGCGCCATCGAGGACGGCAAGTGCATGGATACCACTATGGGCCTCACCCCGCTCGACGGCGTCATGATGGGCACCCGCTGCGGCTCCATCGACCCGGCTACCGTGTGCTACCTGCAGCGCGAGGGCGGCTACACCTTCGACGAGGTCGACGAGATGATGAACAAGAAGTCCGGCCTTTTGGCTGTGACCGGTGGCAAGACCAACGACTGCCGCAACGTCGAGGAGCTTGCCGCCGCCGGCGACCCCGAGGCTCAGCTCGCCTTCGACATGTTCGTCTACAAGATTGCCGCCAAGGCTGCCGAGATGGCCACTTCCATGTGCGGCATGGACACGCTGGTCTTCACCGCCGGCATCGGTGAGCACGCTCCGGCCGTTCGCGCCGGCGTTGCCGACCGTCTGGCCTTTATGGGCGTCAAGATGGACCATGCCCGTAACGCCCTGCGTGGCGACGGCGCTTGGTGCCTGTCTGCCAAGGATTCCAAGGTCAAGATCTTCGTCATCCCCACGGACGAGGAGTTCATGATCGCTTCCGACGTCGAGCGCATCGTCAACGGCAAGTAATTGCAAGAGGGGAGGGGCTGGACGACCAAGTGTCGTTTAGTCCCTCTTTTGCGCTCGTTGGGCGATATGCTGATAGCTATTTATCAAGATATGATAACTTCTTATTAAAATACGGCCGCCTTAAGGGGTCTGCGTCGGCCGTATTGCACTGCAAAGGAGTCTCATGAACGTACTTGTTGTCAACG
This sequence comes from Collinsella sp., assembly GCA_048201615.1. Lineage (GTDB taxonomy): Bacteria > Actinomycetota > Coriobacteriia > Coriobacteriales > Coriobacteriaceae > Collinsella. Next base: position 12,704 of record DBFBFY010000028.1, on the reverse strand, counting down.
CCGGCAGTTCAAGCCTTAAATATCAGCTTTTGGATACCGATACCCGCGAGGTTTTCGCCAAGGGCAACTGCGAGCGTATCGGATCGGACATGGGCATCTTTGGCCACTCCGAGAACGGTGGCGCCAAACAGACCGAGGAGGTTCCCTTCCCCGATCATCGCTCTGCTATCGCTCGCGTGCTCGAGGAGCTCGAGAAGACCGACTTTACGATTGATGGCATTGGACATCGCATCGTTCAAGGCGGCTGGCACTTCGATGATTCTGCGGTCGTCGACGACGAGGTCATGGCTAAGATTCTCGAGGTGGCACCGCTTGCTCCGCTGCACAACTACGGCGAGGCGGCGGCGATTGAGTATTGCCGTGAGAAGTATCCGGAGCTGCCCAACGTGGCCGTCTTCGACACCTCGTTCCACATGACCATGCCCGAGGTCGCCTACACCTACGCCCTGCCCAAGGACGTGTGCGACAAGTATCACGTGCGCAAGTACGGAGCCCACGGTACGAGCCACCGCTATGAGTGGATGATGGCCAAGGAGATCCTGGGCTCGCGCTGCCACCGCCTGCTCTCGTGCCATTTGGGCAACGGCGCCTCGCTTGCCGCCATCGAGGACGGTGTATGCCGTGACACCACGATGGGGCTCACGCCGCTTGACGGCCTGATGATGGGAACCCGCTGCGGCTCTATCGACCCGGCTACCGTGTGCTACCTGCAGCGCGAGGGCGGCTACAGCTACCAAGAAGTCGACGACATGATGAACAAACAGTCTGGTCTGCTCGCCATCTCGGGTATCTCCAACGACGCCCGCGACATTCGCACGCGCGCCTCCGAGGGAGATGAGCGCTGCCTGCTCGCCTTCGATATGTTCGCCTATAAGGCTATGCAGCAGGCCGGCTCCATGATCGCTTCTATGGCGGGCGTGGATACCATTACCTTCACTGCTGGCATCGGCGAGAACGACTGGTCGATCCGCAAGGCCTTCTGCGACTGCTTTGAGTGGTTGGGCGTGCGCATCGACAACAACAAGAACCGTGAGGCCGTGGGCAGCGGCCCGCAGGTCATCAGTGCCGCCGGTTCCGCCGTCACGGTCATGGTCATCCCCACCGACGAGGAATACATGATCGCCCACGACGTCGAGCGTCTGACCAAGAACAACTAACGCACGCATTTGCAAGTAAACGAAAGGCCTCCAGAGCAACAGCTCCGGAGGCCTTTTTTACTAGCAGGCGGACGGCGGAAACCCCATCCCATTTCGAGCGCAAATACTGGGACACGCTTTCCGGTTGAGGCACGTTGCGGAAAGTGCGACCCACAATAAAGCATAATTCCGTCCCACGGTTTCCCAAACAGGCCCCAAGCGGAAGCTGCATCCCACAATCCGCCTTCAAACCGGGACACACTTTCCGGTGGGCCAGACATCAGACCGCAGCCAACATTTCGGTCCCAAAGTGACCATATCTGCATCGTTTGACCCTCCAGCAACGGCACTCATCCATTCAGTTTTTCAGCGCCAGCTCGTAGCCAAGCCGCCGTCCACCCCGGATTCCCTGATTGCTACGTGGCGGCAGGGACCCTACAGGGTAAAGCTCTGAAAATATTCCGCAGGACGCATGAAACCCCCGCCGCACGAAGTGCGCAGCGGGGGTTTCATGCATGTCCGAGGACGTTTTCAGAGCTTTACCCTGTAGGGCCCCGAGGGGATATGTCAGCTACTCAGCCATCTGAGCCTGGACGGCGGTGATGGCCACGACACCCACGATGTCGTCAGCAGAGCAGCCGCGCGACAGATCGTTGACCGGCTTGGCGATGCCCTGCAGGATGGGGCCGTAGGCGTCGGCGCCGGCGAAGCGCTGGACCAGCTTGTAGCCGATGTTGCCGGCCTCGAGGTCGGGGAACACGAGCACGTTGGCCTTGCCGGCAACGGAGGAGCCGGGAGCCTTGAGCTGGGCGACGGTGGGGACAATAGCGGCATCGAGCTGCAGGTCGCCGTCGATGGCGAGCTCGGGAGCCTTCTCCTTGCAGAACTTCACGGCCTCCTGGACCTTCTTGGCGACCTCGCCACCGGCGGAGCCCATGGTGGAGTAGGAGAGCATGGCCACGTGCGGCTCAACGTTGCCCATGAAGGTGGACCAGGAGTGAGCGGAGGCGATGGCGATCTCGGAGAGCTCGTCGGAGGACGGGTTGATGTTGAGGCCGCAGTCGGCGAAGATCAGCGTGCCGTCGGTGCCGAACTGCGGGGTATCGGTGCACATCACGAAGAAGGCCGAGACCAGCTTGGTGCCCGGGGCGGTCTTGAGGATCTGCAGCGCGGGGCGCAGGGTGTCGGCGGTGGAGTGGCAGGCGCCGGAGACCAGGCCGTCGGCATCGCCCATCTTGACCATCATGGTGCCAAAGTAGGTGGCGTCCATCACCTGGGCGCGAGCCTGCTCGATGGTAACGCCCTTCTTGGCGCGGAGCTCGGCAAACTTCTGCGCGTACTCCTCGTGCTTCTCGGCATTGCGTGGGTCGATGACGGTGGCGCCGGGAACGTTGATCTCGTCGGGGTTGCCCAGGATGACGATCTTTGCCAGGCCCTCCTCGATGATCTTGGTGGCCGCGACGATGGTGCGTGGATCCTCGCCCTCGGGCAGGACGATCGTCTTAAGGTCGGCCTTGGCGGCAGACTTCATACGGTTTAGGAAATCGCTCATGTTACTCCTTACAAGCGTTTCGCTAAGCTCCAGGCGCCCGGCTGTTCACGAATAAACCCGCTGCTAGCGGGTTTACCTTTCAATTATGTACGCCGCGGTGCTTGAGCTTTCCTTGTGTGGCAAGCTCATTATAGGACGCATTAGCGCTATAATCGCTCTGATAAATATGTCTCGAAGAATGTTCGAGAAAAGCCCAGCTAACGAGCCCGTGGCTTTTGACAAGGAGTATCGATGCAGATTACCTCAGGCCTGCCTGAAGGCTTTAACGCCGGCGCGTACGACATGATTGTCGTCGGTGCTGGATATGCCGGTGCCGTTTGCGCCCGCCGTCTTGCCGAGACCATCGGCTATCGTGTTGCCGTTTTGGAGCGCCGTAGCCACATTGCGGGCAATGCCTATGACTGCACTGACGAGGCCGGAATCCTGATCCACGAGTACGGTCCGCATATCTATCACACCTTTAACGAGCGCGTGCACAATTTCCTGTCGCGCTTTACCAAGTGGACGGATTATCAGCACAAGGTGCTCGCCAACATCAACGGTACCCTTATGCCCGTGCCCTTCAACCATGCGAGTCTCAAGCTCGCCTTTGGTGACGAGCGCGGCGAGGAGCTGTATCAGAAGCTCGTGGAGACCTTTGGCAAGGATGTCAAGGTGCCCATTATGGAGCTGCGTAAGAAGAACGACCCCGACTTGGCCGAGGTCGCCGATTACGTCTACGAGAACGTCTTTTTGCATTACACCATGAAGCAGTGGGGCCAGACGCCCGATCAGATCGACCCCTCGATCACCGGCCGCGTTCCCGTCTTTGTGGGCGATGATGACCGCTACTTCCCGCAAGCTCCCTTCCAGGGCATGCCGCAGGAGGGCTACACGGCGCTCTTTGAGCACATGCTCGACCACGACCTGATTGACGTGTTCTGCGACGTGGACGCCCGCGATCTTTTTGAGATCGACGAGACCACCGTCAAGGTCGACGGCAAGGTCTACGGCGGCGAGATTGTCTATACCGGTCCGCTCGATGAGCTGTTCAACCTCGACCTGGGCGCTCTGCCGTACCGTACGCTCGACATGAAGTTCGAGACGCTCGATATGGACCAGTTCCAGCCCGTGGGCACCGTCAACTACACCACGAGCGAGGACTACACGCGTATCACCGAGTTCAAGAACATGACCGGTCAGGTCCTGCCCGGCAAGACCACCATCATGAAGGAGTACTCTAAGGCCTATACGCCCGGCTCGGACGAGACGCCGTACTACGCCATTCTTGAGCCCGAGAACCGTGAGCTCTATGAGCGCTATCTTGAGCGCGTCCAGAACCTGACGAACTTCCACCCGGTGGGTCGTCTGGCCGAGTATCGTTACTACGATATGGACGCTGTGACCAATTCCGCCCTCGATCTTTCGGATGAGATTATCGCCTGCCATGCATAAAGTCATAACATTCGGTATTCCCTCGTATAACGCCGCCAAGGACATGGACCATTGCATCACCTCCATCTTGGAGGGGAGCAATTACGCCACCGATATCGAGATTATCGTGGTGGACGACGGCTCCAAGGACGAGACGGCCGCCAAGGCCGACGAGTGGGAGGCCCGTTATCCTGGAATCATCCGCGCGGTGCACCAGGAGAACGGCGGTCACGGTATTGCCGTCCTTTCGGGTCTGCGCGAGGCGCAGGGCACCTACTACAAGGTTGTTGATTCGGACGACTGGCTTGACGGCGCTGCCCTTTCGACCATGCTGTCGATTCTACGTGGCTTTGAGGAGCGCGACCAGCGCGTTGACCTGTTTATCTCGAACTACGTGTACGAGAAGGTTTACGAGGGCACGCATACCGCTATTGGCTACAAATTTGCCCTGCCGCGCAAAAAGATCTTTTCCTGGGATCAGATCGGTCATTTCCGCCTGGACCAGAACCTGCTCATGCACAGCCTGTGCTATCGCACGGATGTGCTGCGCGAGTCCAATCTTCCCATGCCGCCGCACACGTTCTATGTGGACAACATCTACGCCTACGTGCCGCTGCCGCGTTGCAAGACCATGTACTACGCCGACATCGACCTCTACCGTTACTTTATCGGTCGCGAAGGTCAGAGCGTCAACGAGGCAACGATGGTCAAGCGTCTGGACCAGCAGTTCCGCGTGACGCGCATCATGATGGAGTCGTTCCATCTGTACAGCGATGTCGAGTCGTCGCGTCTGCGCTCCTACATGATGGGCTATTTCACCATGATGATGGCAATCTGCTCGGTGCTTACTAAGCTTTCCGACGAGGATTGTGCCGATGAGCGCCTGAAGATGTTGTGGACTGATCTGAAAGCCTATGACGAGCGCATGTATCGTCGTGCACGCTACGGTGTGGTCGGCTTCTTCACCAACCTGCGCGGTCGTGCCGGAGATAAAACCACACTCGGCCTATACCGTCTTGCCTCGAAGATCTTCAAATTCAACTAGCTGCTGAATAATCGCTGCTGATGGGTTGACTGGGCCCCTTGGCCTTTAGTTTGCTACTGCGGACAGTCCTGCTCGCACGGAAAGCACATTAAGTGCTTTCCGGCTCGTGCGGAATCTACGAAAAACTAATTCGCGCCGCCCGGCCAGGTCCTAGGTTTACTTGCTTGCCGCCTAGATGGTGTCTTGAGTGTCTAGATACTTGGCTGATTTTTTGGAATGAAGGGGGCTCCTTGTTGGCAAGGAGCCCCCTTCTGGTTTGGTTACTTTGGAACTGTGGGCGCTTCCCTATTTGGCGTCGGCCCAGGTTATGCCGGTGCTGGCTTCGGCGATCAACGGTACGCGGAGGTCTACTACGTGTTCCATGACGTCGCGGACCATGGTGGTTAGGCGCTCGACTTCGTCGACGGGGCACTCAAAGTCCAGTTCGTCGTGCACCTGTAAGATCATGTGGGCAGCAAAGCCTTCTTCTTCCAGACGGCGGCTTACGCGGGCCATGGCGATCTTGATGATGTCGGCCGCGGTGCCCTGCATGGGGTGGTTCATGGCCGTGCGCTCGCCGAAGCCGCGGAGTTGCGGATTTTTGGCCTTGAGCTCCGGAATATGACGACGGCGGCCGTACATGGTCTCGGCGTAGCCCGTCTGCTTGGCGCGCGCCACCACGTTGTCGAGGAACGTACGCACGCCCGGGTAGGCCTCGTAGTAGCGGTCGATCATGTCGCGCGCCTCGGCCATCGAGATATGCAGCGACTGCGACAGGCCGTAGGCCTGCTGACCGTACACGATGCCAAAGTTCACGGCCTTGGCGCGACTGCGCAGGTCGGGCGTTACCTCGGACACCGACACACCGAACACGCGCGCCGCCGTCTCGGCATGGAAGTCCTCGCCCTCGTTAAAGGCGCGCACCAAGTGCTCGTCACCTGAGAGATGCGCCAGCAGACGCAGCTCGATTTGCGAGTAGTCCACCGCCAAAAAGACGCTTCCCTCGCCTGCCGAAAACGCCGTCTTGACGGTACGGCCCAGCTCAGAGCGCGTCGGGATGTTCTGCAGGTTCGGGTCGCTCGAGGACAGACGCCCCGTTGCCGTGATGGTCTGGTTGTACGTAGTGTGTACGCGGCCGTCGCCTCGGCGTAGCGGGCCCAGCGTGTCCAGATAGGTGGACTTGATCTTAGACTTCTCACGCCAGTCCAAGATCAGACGCACGATTTCGTGGTCACGCGCAAGGTCGCTCAGTACCTTGGCGTTGGTCGAATAATAGCCGCGCTTAGTCTTCTTGAGGCCCTTGGTCGGAAGCCCCATCACATCAAAGAGCACATGCGACAGCTGCATAGGACTGCCAATATTAAAGGTCTCGTCACCCGCCAGGTCGCGAATACTGCGCTCAACCTCGGTAATCTGGGTCGCCAGACCCTCGGACAGACTGTGCAGACGGTCGGGGTCCACGAGCATGCCCGCGCGCTCCATCTTGGCAAGTACCGGAACGAGCGGCATCTCGATGCCATCGAACACGTTGGCGGCATTCTCACGGGCCATGCACTCGCGCAACGGCGCCACGAGCGCCAGCGTCAGAGCCGCAGTACGGGCGGCAGGCGCCGGAGCGTCCTCACCAGCACCCTCTGCGCCGCGCGCCGCAGGCAGCGCCATCTGCAGATACGTATCGGCCAGATATGCCTCGTCAAACTCGGAGCGGTCGGAATCCAACAGGTAAGCGGCGACCACGGTGTCGAAGATGCACGTGGAATCGACTGCTAGCGGATCCATGAGCTCGGGCTCAGAAGAATCGATGGGCGAAAGCTCGTGCAGCAGCGCCTTCGTATCCGGGCTCGCCACGCGGCCCTCCATAAACAGGCGCGCAAGCACGCCGGCGATCACACCGTGAGCGAAGTTGAAGCCATCGAATACGGCAGTGGAGGCGCCGTCGCCCTCCTCGAGCGCGAACAGGCCCTTGGACGTCGCCAACCACAGCGTGCGCGTCAGTCCAAAGAGCGCGCCCTCTTCCTTGTCGTCGTCCACCACGGCGGCGACCCACTCGCCGGCATCAATCGCGCGGGAGACCTCAGCCGCAACGGCACCGAGCGCGTCGGCATCGCCGGCGGCCGCGCGAACCATAGCAGGTATCTCAAACACACTAGAGGCAGCAGCAGCCCCGCCCTCGCCGCCGATCAGCGCCAAGAAACGGTTCTGCATGGCGGTGATACCAAGCGTACCCAGCGCCGCGGACACTTCGTCGGCAGAAAACGCCGGGAAGGATGTTTCGTCAAAGTCGAGCTCGACGGGCGCATCGGTGCGAATGGTTGCGACCTTGCGGCTCAGCAGCGCATCGTCGATGTGCGCACGCAGGTTCTCGCCCATCTTGCCCTTGACCTCGTCGGCATGCGCGATGACCTCGTCCAAGCTGCCGTACTGTGCGATGAGCGCGCTCGCCTTTTTAGGGCCGATGCCCGGCACGCCGGGAATGTTGTCCGACGTATCGCCCTTCAGACCGTAAAAATCGGGCACGAGCGCCGGCGTAATGCCGTGATACAGGTCGTCTACGCTCTCGGGCGTCATGATTGCCACGTCGGACAGACCCTTGCGAGTCGAGACCACGTTGACGTGCTCGGTCACGAGCTGATACATATCGCGGTCGCCGGTCACCAGCAGCATGTCGCAGCCGGCCTCCTCACCCAGGCGCGCCATGGTACCCAGGATATCGTCGCCTTCCCAGCCCTCGGACTGCAGAATCGGCACGTTGAGCGCGGTGAGCAGCTCCTTGATCATCGGAAACTGCGCATGCAGATCGGGGTCCATGGGCGGGCGTTGCGCCTTATACTGCGGCAGCATCTCCATGCGCACGCGCGGTTTGCCCTTGTCAAACGCCACGACCACACCGTCGGGGTTAAAGGCATCGATCATCTTGAGAAACATGTTCAGAAAGCCGAAGATCGCGTTGGTGGGGCGCCCGTCCGGCGCATTCATGGTGGGCGGCACGGCGTGGAAGGCGCGGTGCATGAGCGAGTTGCCGTCGATAACGGCAAAGGTGCGGCGCTTGTCAGACATATTGAATACCTCGCTTTGGGCTGGGCACGGTTTGCTCACACCAGTTTACACGCTCCCCGCCCCGCGGCCACCGCACATCAGGCTTCCCTGCCGCCGCGGGCCCGCGCGTGATACGATGGCTCACGGTACATCAACCAGCACGATCGATCCGAAAGGAGCCTGCGTCATGGAGCGTCCCTGCGCATGGAAAAAGTACACGCCACAGCAAGTCGAGGAACTCGAGGGGCTTTGCCGCGGCTATAAGCAGTTTTTGAGCGAGAATAAGACCGAGCGCCTGTGCGTCAAGACCGGCATCAAGATGGCCGAGGAGGCGGGCTACGTCGACTTGGAGACCGTGATTGCCGAGGGCCGCACGCTCAAGGCCGGCGACAAGGTGTACGCCGCCAACCACGGCAAAGACCTCATGCTCGTCAACCTGGGCACCGCCCCGCTCGAGCAGGGCTTTAACATCCTGGGTGCTCACGTGGACTCGCCGCGCCTGGACCTTAAGCAGAATCCCGCCTTCGAGGCCGGCGACATGGCCTACCTCGACACGCACTACTACGGCGGCGTCAAGAGCTACCACTGGGTGGCCTCCCCGCTTGCACTCGTGGGCGTCATCTGCAAAAAGGACGGCACCACCGTCGACATCAACATCGGCGACAAGGCAGACGATCCGGTCTTTACCATCTCCGACCTGCTGATCCACCTTTCGAGCGAGCAGATGTCCAAGCCCGCCAAGGACGCCGTCGACGCCGAGATCCTCGACGTGATCGTGGGCGGCCGTCCCGTCAAGTTTGACGAGGACGACAAGGACGCTCCCAAGGAGCCCGTCAAGCAGATGTTCCTGGACATCCTCAAAGAGCAGTACGGCGTCGAGGAGGAGGACTTCCTCTCCGCCGAGATCGAGGTCGTGCCCGCCGGTCCCGCCCGCGACATGGGCCTCGACCGCTCCATGATTTTGGGCTATGGCCACGACGACCGCGTCTGCGCCTACCCCTCCATGCTTGCCCAGATCAATGTGGCCAATGTCGAGCGCACGAGCATCACACTCATCGTCGACAAGGAGGAGATCGGCTCCGTGGGTGCCACCGGCATGACGAGCCTCTTCTTCGAGAACACCGTCGCCGAGATCATGACACTCGCCGGCGAGGATAGCCCGCTGGCCCTGCGCCGCGCGCTCGCCCGCAGCCGTATGCTCTCCTCTGACGTGTCCGCCGGCTTCGACCCGGGCTACGCCGGCAAGTTCGAGACCAAAAACGCCGCCTTCATGGGTCGCGGCCTGTGCTTTAACAAGTACACGGGCAGCCGCGGCAAGGGCGGTTCCAACGACGCCGATGCCGAGTACGTGGCCCTCGTCCGCGACATCATGGACGAGGCCGGCGTGGACTTCCAGACCTGTGAGCTCGGTCGCGTCAACGCGGGCGGCGGCGGCACCATCGCCTACATCATGGCCAAGTACGGTATGAACGTCATCGACTCCGGCGTTGCCGTCCTGTCCATGCACGCCCTGTGGGAGGTCGCCAACAAGGCCGATATCTACGAGGCCTATCGCGGCTACAAGGCCTTCCTCGAGCGCGCCTAACCAACCCTCGTAAGGCGCACCAAACCAGCCCTTTATAACTTGCGGTGGAATACGGACTAACCTGGCCTTCAACCGGCCCGCGCAGACCGCATTCCACCGCAACTTCTTTTTGGCAGAGGAGAGTTCATGCTCCAGGTCATCGTTTCACCCGCCAAGCAAATGCGCGCGGCACAAGATGCTTTTGAAGTTCAGGGGATTCCGCCCTTTGCGTGCGAGACTGCCCAGCTGCACCATGCGCTCTTGGACATCGAACGAACCGAAGGCGACAGCGGCCTACAAGCTCTGTGGAACGTCAGCGACAAGCTACTGGCCCCTTGTCTCGACATTTTGCATGAGTTCGAGCCCATCTTGGGAAACGGCGATCTTGCCGATTCCGGTATCGCCCGTCACCTCTCCCCTGCCGTCATGTCCTATCACGGCATTCAGTACCAGAGCATGGCGCCCGAGGTGATGGATTCCGCGCAGCTCATATGGCTGCAAGACCATCTATGGATCCTCTCCGGCCTCTACGGGTGCGTTCGCCCCTTTCATGCCGTCGAACCGTATCGGTTGGAGATGGGCGCGAAGCTCGCCGTTGACGATGCCCGAGACCTCTACGCGTTTTGGAGCGACAAGCTCGCGCGGGCTATCGCCCCAGCAGGCTCAAACACCACGATCGTCAACCTCGCCAGCGTAGAGTATGCCAAAGCCGTTCTGCCCCACCTCACGGGCGACGCCACGGCCGTCACATGCCTCTTTGGCGAGGGTATCCGCAACGGCAAGCCCATCCAGCGCTCGACCGCCAGCAAAAAGGCGCGCGGCTCCATGGTGCGGTGGATGGCAGAAAACAAGCTCGAGGATGCAAGCGAACTTACCACATTCAACATCGGCTATCGGCACATCCCCGAGCTTTCAGACAAAAACACCCTGGTTTTCATGAACGCGCAGGCACAATAGGCCCGTCGTTTCCAAACACCCCATTACTCCGCCAAGCCATCGGCCTTTGCAATCTCGCTCGTCGAGCCATCTTGGTAGGTAATCTTAACGTGCTCTACGTCGGATACCGTAACGCCCGACGGAGGTTCCAGACGCCACTCCGTCAGAGCGATATCCATGGTCGTGGGCACATCGCCCTGATCTTTGAGCTTCACCATGAGTGTTTTGAGTGCCTCATCAAACGTCACGCGTTCGATTTCTTCACCCGGAATAGACCCGCCGCTCAACTGCAGCTGCACAAACTCGTCGCGCGGATACCAGTAGTCGCCCGGTGCGGCCACCGTGTTACCGCCAGCGACCTTCACCGTCATGATCGGCAGGGCATCGTCGGCCTCAAACTCCCAGGCAGCGCCGCCGCGACCGCCAAACGTCCAAATACAAAAGGCAATCACCAGCACGGCAAGCACCGCAAAGCCAATCGCGACCAACCCATGGTGCGCACGGCCCTCCTCGGCCGATATGCCCCATTGCGTCTCTCGATATAGATGCTTGTCTTCCATGTACGCCTCCCCACAGGCACGCTCGTTGGCCCAATCGTACCCATTCAGGCTATACTTGAGCCCATGACATAACGGGGAGCTTGCAGGACAAGACGGCAGGCTGAGATTGGGCGCGCCCGCCCTGACCCGCAAACCTGATATGGGTAATGCCAACGAAGGGAGCCGTGCCAATGAGCACACAGACCGAGCACAAGCTCGTCACGCAAATCGACTTCGCCCGTGCCGGGCAGATCACGCCGCAGATGAAGGAAGTCGCCGAGCGCGAGCATCGCGACCCCGAATACATCCGCGAGCGCGTGGCCGACGGCCGCATCGCCATTCCCGCCAATATTGTGCACATCAAAAAGGGCATGCGCGCCTTTGGCGTCGGTGAGGGCCTGTCCACCAAGGTCAACGTGAACTTGGGCATCTCGGGCGACAAGGCCGATGCCGCCGAGGAATGGAAGAAGGTCAAGATCGCCGAGGACTTTGGCGCCGACGCCATCATGGACCTCTCCAACTCGGGCAAGACGCGCCAGTTCCGCCAGCAGCTCATCGACGAGACGCCGCTCATGGTAGGCACCGTCCCCATGTACGACGCCATCGGCTACATGGAAAAGCCGCTGGTCAAGCTCACCAAGGACGACCTGTTCGAAGTCGTGCGCGCGCATGCCGAGGACGGCGTGGACTTTATGACCATTCACTGCGGCATCAACAAGTCAGTCACCAAGACCTTTAAGGAGACCGGCCGCCTGATGAACATCGTGAGCCGCGGCGGCTCACTGCTGTTTGGCTGGATGGAGGTCACCGGTAACGAGAACCCGTTCTATGAGTTCTACGACGAGTTGCTCGAGATTTGCCACGAGTACGACGTGACGATTTCGCTCGGCGACTCCTGCCGCCCGGGCTGCCTCTACGACTCCAACGACGCCACCGAGACCGCCGAGATGATCGAGCTGGGCAAGCTGTGCAAGCGCGCTTGGGCCGCCGGCGTCCAGGTCATGGTCGAGGGCCCGGGTCACATGGCGCTCGACGAGATCGCTGCCAACATGAAACTGCAGAAGCGCCTGTGCCACAATGCTCCGTTCTATGTGCTCGGGCCACTGGTGACCGATATCGGCGTTGGTTACGACCACATCACCGCTGCCATCGGCGGCGCCATCTCCGCCAGCTCCGGTGCCGACTTCCTGTGCTACGTGACACCGGCAGAGCACCTATGTCTGCCCAACGCCCAGGATGTGCTCGACGGCCTCATGGCTACCAAGATCGCCGCACACGCCGCCGACATCGCCAAAAAGGTGCCCCACGCCCGCGACATGGACGATAAGATGGGCCAGGCACGCCGCAAGCTCGACTGGGACGCCATGTGGAAGTGCGCGCTCGACCCGGTTACGGGCAAGAAGCGCTACGAGGAGTCCCCCGCCGCCACCGAGGGCACTTGCACCATGTGTGGCAAGATGTGCGCCGTCCGCACCGTCAACAAGATCTTCGAGGGCACCACGAT
>DBFBFY010000027.1:0-24432 GCA_048201615.1 Collinsella sp. | reverse complement strand
CCGGCGGGACAGGGAGAGATATATGGAAGAAATGCCCAAGAACTACGATCCGTCGACCAACGAGCCGGCGATCCTGCAGAAGTGGCTCGACGGCGGCTACTACAAGCGCCGTGAGGGCGTGGGCGACTGCACCGTCACCATTCCGCCTCCCAATGTGACCGGCAAGCTCCACATGGGTCACGCCACCGACGACTCCATTCAGGACGCCATCATCCGTATGGCTCGCATGCGCGGCAAGTCCACGCGCTGGGTGCTGGGCACCGACCACGCCGGTATCGCTACGCAGACCAAGGTCGACAAGAAGCTCAAGAGCGAGGGCATCAGCCGTTTGGAGATCGGTCGCGAGAAGTTTGTCGACGCTTGCTGGGATTGGACCCACGAGTACGGCGGCATCATCGTCGAGCAGATCAAGCGTATGGGCTGCTCTGTCGATTTCGATAACGAGCGCTTTACCATGGACGAGGACTACGCGCAGGCCGTGCGCAAGGTCTTCTGCGACTGGTATCACGACGGTCTGATCTACCGCGGCAAGCGCATCGTCAACTGGTGCCCCAACTGCACCACCGCCATCTCGGACGACGAGGCCGAGTACAAGGACGAGAAGGGCCACCTGTGGCACCTGCGCTACCCGCTGACCGAGCCGGTCAACGGCCAGGACTACATCGTCGTCGCCACCACGCGCCCCGAGACCATGCTCGGCGACACGGGCGTCGCCGTCTCCCCGAAGGATCCCGAGAAGGCAGCCTTTGTGGGTAAGACCGTCATGCTGCCGATCGTCAACCGTGAGATCCCCATCTTTGAGGATTGGCACGTCGATGCCAACTTTGGCTCCGGCTTTGTCAAGGTCACCCCGGCTCACGACCCCAACGACTATGCCATGGGTCAGGCCCACGACCTGCCGCAGATCAATATCTTCGATGAGCATGCGGTGGTCGTCGACGGCTATGGCGAGTTCACCGGCATGAACCGCGACGAGTGCCGCGAGGCCGTCATCAAGTGGTTCGAGGAGCACGACCTGCTCGATCATGTCGAGGACCTCGATCACTCCGTCATGCACTGCTACCGCTGCGACGCCGCGCTTGAGCCGTGGCTGTCCGAGCAGTGGTTCGTGGCCGTTGACAAGCTCAAGGGGCCGGCGCTCGACGCCGTCAACTCCGGCAAGGTCACCTTCCACCCCGCGCGCTGGACGCAGACCTACACCACCTGGATGGAGAATCTTAAGGACTGGTGCATCAGCCGCCAGCTGTGGTGGGGCCACCGCATTCCCGTGTTCTACTGCGAGGACTGCGGCTGGGAGGACGCCCTGACCGAGGACACCGATGTGTGCCCCAAGTGCGGCGGCCATCACGTGCATCAGGACGAGAACGTGCTGGACACCTGGTTCAGCTCGCAGCTGTGGACTTTCGCCACGCAGGGCTGGCCGCAAAAGCCGGAGCTGCTCGAGGGCCATCACCCCACGACGGCGCTGGTCACCGCGCGCGACATCATCGCGCTGTGGGTCGCCCGCATGGTCATGAGCTCGCTGTACTTCCTGGACGAGGTTCCGTTTAAGGACGTCGTCATCTACCCGACGATTCTGGCCAAGGACGGCAGCCGCATGTCCAAGTCCAAGGGCAACGGCGTTGACCCCATGGACCTCATTGGCATGTACGGTGCCGACGCCATGCGCTTCAACTTGCTCACGCTGTGCACCAACAATCAGGACGTCAAGTTCGACGCGAACATCGACAAGAAGACCAAGAAGCTCATCGACAGCCCGCGCACCGAGCAGGCTAAGTCGTTTGTGACCAAGATCTGGAACGCCAGCCGCTTCCTGCTTATGAACATGGAGGGCTACACGCCCGGCGAGCCCGTCGTTGAGACGCCGGCCGACGCTTGGATGTTCAGCCGCTTGGCCAAGGCCGTGAAGATGGTCACCGAGGGTATTGAGAACTACACCTTTGGCGACATGGCCCGCGGCGTGCAGCAGTTCTTCTGGAACGAGGTCTGCGACTGGTATGTCGAGGTCACCAAGGCCCGCCTGAAGGGCGAGGGCCGTCTGCAGGCGCAGCGCAACCTGATTTTTGTGCTCGACACCTCCATTCGCCTGATGCACCCTCTCATGCCGTTTGTCACCGAGGAGATTTGGGACAACATGCCGGCGAGCGTGCTCGATCTGGACGCCGAAGGCAACGTGAACCGCGCCGAGGCGCTCATGATCGCCAAGTGGCCCGAGCCCGCCGACTACGCCAAGTATGTTGACGAGGACGCCGAGCGAGCGTTTGAGCTGTGCCGCGCCGTCGTTTCCGCCGCCCGCGCCACGCGCTCGCGTTATCGCTTGAGCCCCAAGGCCGAGCTCGACGTGGTCGTGCGCGCCGGTGCCGAGGACATCGAGAAGCTCGAGAGCCTGCGCTCGACCATCGAGCCGCTGGCGAACACCGCTTCGCTGGTCATGGGCACCGACGTTGAGAAGCCGGCTGCGAGCATTGCCGTGGTCGACAGCGGCGTCGAGGTCTTTGTGGTGCTCGAGGGCAAGGTTGATCTTTCGGCCGAGAAGGCACGCCTGGAGAAGGAGATCGCCGCGGCGCAGAAGGAGCTCGCCGGCTGCGAGAAGACGCTGGCCAACGAGGGCTTTGTGGCCAAGGCCGCGCCCGCGGTGGTCCAGAAGAAGAGGGACCGTGCAGCTGAGCTCAAGGAGATCCTGGCGGCACTGACTGCTCAGGTTGCTGACTTCTCGTAAGGTTTGCTCGGGGACGCGTCCCGATGCTTTGCTCTCCGCTGCGGACAGTCCTGCGCAAGACGGACAGCACATTTAGTGCTGTCCTTTGCGTGCGGAACTTGCGGCGAGCAAAGCATCGGGCCGCTCCCATAGCGGTTACGGGGACGTCCGCTGCCTGGTGAGGTCACTTGGTTGTGGCCTTGATCTTGCTGCAAGCGGGTAAAGGCTGATATTGTCAACGCGAGGGGCTCATTATTTTTGATGGGCCTCTTTTTCTGTTATGGGGGACTTTGGGTTATGGCTAAGCGTTCTGGGTCGTATGTCGTTCCTTTCTCGTTTGAGTTGCTTTCGTTTGATGAGGCTGTTGGGCTGGCTGCTGATACGGGGCGGATTTCTGGGGATGCTGGTCCTTTGCTCGAGACGGTTGTCGATATGCTTGATGAGCTGGGACGTCCGGATGAGTATTTTGATTGTATTCAGGTTGCCGGTACCAATGGCAAGACTTCGACTACGCGTTTTTCGGCTGCCATTCTTCGTGGTGAGGGGCTCAAGACCGCGCTGTATACGTCGCCGCAGCTGGTTCGCTATCCCGAGCGCATGGAGGTTGACGGGCGCGTCGTGAGCGATGAGGCGTTTGCCCGTGGCGTTTCTGCCGCTGTTGAGGCGGGACATCGCGTGAATGCGCGCCGTGTGGCGGCGGGGGAGCGCGCCTATTCCATCACGCCGTTTGACCTGCTGACGGCTGCCGCACTTGTCGTGTTTGCCGAGGCCGCGGTGGATGTTGCCGTGCTCGAGGTTGGCATGGGCGGGCGTTGGGACGCCACAAGCGCGACCGATCCCGTCGCCGTTGCCATTACGGGCATTGGGCTCGACCATACTCGCATTTTGGGCGACACGCTCGAGGCCATTGCGGGGGAGAAGGCTGCGGTTATCAAACCCGGGCGCTTGGTTGTTTTGGGCGAGGGCACGCACGAGGCGAGCGTTCAGCGCGTGATGGATGCCCGTTGCCGCGCGTGCGGCGTCGTGCCGCTCGTGGTGAGCCACGCCACGACTAAGGTGCCTGCGCATGTGGGCGACACGGTTGAGTTTAGCTGCATCACGCCGCGTGCAATTTATACGTCGAGCATGGTCAAGCCGGCCTATCAGCCGCAGAATGCCGCGTGCGCGATTATGCTTTGCGAGGGCTATCTGGGCCGCGAGCTCGATCACGATGCGCTGGATGCATCGCTTATGGGTTGCCCCACACCGGGTCGTTTTGACGTGCTGGGGACCGATCCACTCAAGCTGATCGATGCCTGTCATAACCCCCAGAGCTGCGAGAACTTTGTGAGCGCGCTGGACGAGATCGATCCGTGCGTGGAGAATCGCCCCACGCTGCTGTGTGCCGCATTGGCTGACAAGGACGTGGCGGGCATCGTCGACGTGTTGATCCCGGCTTTCCCGCGCGTGGTTGTGACCCAGACCGATTCCGATCGCGCCCTGCCGGCAGAGGAGCTCGCTGCCCTGGTGGATGCCGACAAGCTCGCGGGCGTGTATTCCAGCGTGTCCGAGGCCCTCGCGGCCTTCGATGCCGCGGGCGAGCCCTTTGTTGCCGCCGGCACCATCACCCTGGCCGGCGAAGTGGCGGGGCTGCTGCGCTAGAGCCTTTCCGCAGGGCAGCTAGTTGGCCTGCTCGCCACGAAATGGGCCTATCTACTACGTTTGACCGGTTACCCTCGACCACGCCGAGAATTGCGAAATCAAAACCGCAGGTAGAAGGCTTGCCTATTTTCAAAAAAGACCCGCATGGTCGACCCATGCGGGTTAAACGTAGTAGATAGCCTGCTTTCGTGGCGAAGCATTGGCAGGATATGACAAAGGGACTGTTCCTTTGCTGCATTACCTAGTCTAGGCGGACTGGATCGTGGGGGTAGGCATTGAGGATCTCGACGCCGGACTCGGTCACCAGGGCCAGGTCCTCGATGCGGACGCCGGTGCGGCCGGGGAGGTAGATGCCCGGCTCGATGGAGAAGGTCATGCCCGGCTCGACAACCTGCTCGTTGACGAGTGAGACGTCGCCCGTCTCGTGGTCTTGTAGGCCGATTGAGTGTCCCAGGCGATGCGTAAAGTACTGCCCATAGCCCGCGTCTTCAATCACATCGCGCGCGGCGCGGTCCAGGTCGCACATGCGCACGCCCGGTGCGATGAGCGCTTCGGCGGCCTCGTTGGCGCGGCGCACGATATCGTAGATGCGCGCCGTCTCCTCGTCCGGCTTGCCCCAAAAGAACGTGCGCGTCATGTCCGAGCAGTAGTTGCAGCGGCGCCCGCCAATGTCGAACAGCACCACGTCACCGCGTTTGAGCACCGTATCGTCGGGCTCGTGGTGCGGGTCGCCGGCGTTGGCGCCAAAGCTCACGATGGGCGGAAAGCTAAAGCCCTCGCAGCCGTGCTTGCGATACAAGCCGAGCATCTGATCGGCAATCTCGCGCTCCGTCACACCCTCGTGGACGAGTTTGATGGCGTCGGCCATCACGGCGTCGTTGGCGGCCGAGGACACGCGCATGAGCTCCTGCTCGGCGGCATCCTTGTGGGTGCGCGCGGCGGTGACGGCAAAGTCACCCAGGAAAAACTCGCTCGCAGCATGGCGCTCCAAGAGCGGCATCAAAAAGCCGGAGCGCATGACGGTATCGATGCCGAGCGGTTTGGTCGGATCGACCTCGCGAGCGATGGCGTCGGCCACGACGTCGGTATCGGTGTGGTAGGCAACGCGGGCATTGTCGTACTCGGGTAGCTGATGCAGGGCGTTGACCAAGATCACGGGCTCGGCATTGCGCGCGAGCAGCACGCCGCAAAAACGCTCGAACATATCGGCATAAAAGCCGGTCAGGTAGTAGATCGACCACGGGTCGTTTACAAGCAGCTGCGCGCCGGGGTGCTGAGCCTCGAGCGCATCGAGCACGCGCGCCACGCGCTGGTCATCGACATGTGCCATGAAACATCCTTTCGCTAGGTTGCCACCATGGTATCCCATGCCTGGCAGATAGGGACGTTCCTTTTATGCCGGCACTTCGGGACACTCCTTGGCATGACCAGCCTATCAAGCAGTAAAAGTTGTCAAAAGAGGCCCGTCCCAAATGGGCTTGTTTCAAAAGCATGGCGGATTACGGGTCTGGACCTGTATTACTTGACCATGGAAAAAATTGCGAAATTAAAACCGCAGGTAGACGGCTTATCAAAAATCGTAAATTGCCGGTATGGATGGGGGTCTCCGAATCAGCCCCGTAATCCGGTATAGTTTTGAAATGGCACTAAAGTAGGAACAAGCTAAATACCGATTCCAAGGATAGTTGCGGTGGAATAGTTCCTGGATGCCGGGGTTCTGACGGAAATCAGGAACTATTTCAACGCAATTGAGGAGGGACGGGGTGGATGGCGGGGTAGCTAAAAGAGCCACGTCCCAAATGAGCTGCTTAGGCTGGGTCGATGTCCATGCTGGCGATGAGGTCGATGCCCGTGTTGAGGAGGTCTTCCTGCACGACGTCACCCATGCGGATGGGGGCCTCGACGACCAGGCCGCGGATGAGGTCCATCGCTTGGGTGTGGAGTGCCAACGGGATGGCTTCGGCCGTGCGCACGGGCAGCAGCGCCTCGTCGCCGCCGGATGCAGCCACGGTGGTGGTGAGCACGCGCATGGGGCAGGTGAGCTCCTGATGCGCGAATTTATCACCGCGCGGGCAACTGTTGCCGGTCACGGAGTGCACCTCCGCCACGGCATCGTTGACATCGCGCTCCACCTCTACGGTCAGGAGGCATTCGGATGGGCAGGTGGTGCAGTTAAACTGCAGCGTCTCGGTCACATTCGTGCTCATGGCCTTACGCCTCCTCATCGGGATCGACGGACAGGACAATCTCACTAGCACCTAGGTCGAGCGCGCGCTGAATCACCTTTGCCGGCAGCGGGAAGCTTTCCATGACGCTCGGTTTAAACGGGCGGACCTTGCCTTCAAACAGTTCCTCGTCGCCTGCCAGAATACGCACGCGGGCGGCGTCGACCGGCCGGCGTACGCGGAAGTTGAGTTTGGTGAGTGCCACAGCCGTAATGCGTCCCGGCAGCGCGTATCCCGCGATACCGGCGGGGGAGACCGTGAGCTGGCAGCCCAGGCCCGCGGCGCCCGCATCGGCCCCAGCACCACAGCCCGACGCGTACGCCGCCGCAGCCGCACCGGCGCGCTCGGATTCGGTCGTCACGTTGTCTGCCAGGTCGTGCACGTGCAGCACGTTTCCGCAGGCAAAGATGCCAGGCACGCCCGTTTGCAGGCTCTGGTCCACCACGGCGCCGCGCGTGCGCGGGTCAAGTTCAACGCCCGCGCCCACCGAAAGCTCGTTCTCGGGAATCAGACCCACCGAAAGCAGCAACGTGTCGCACGGAACAACGCGCTCGGTCCCCGGAATGGGTGCCAGGTGCTCGTCGACCTTACTCACCTCGACGGCCTCCACGCGGTCGTGTCCGATTACGCGTGTGACGGTAGTAGACAGGTGCAGCGGAATTCCAAAGTCGTCCAGGCAGTTCTTGACGTTGCGGCGCAGACCGTTGGCGTACGGCATGAGCTCGTACACGCCCTCGACGGAAATCCCCTCGAGCGTGCAGCGGCGCGCCATGATAAGCCCGATGTCGCCCGAGCCCAAAATGACGGCGCGCGAGCCGGGCTTGAGGTTTTCGATATTGATGTATCGCTGCGCCAAGCCGGCTGTAAACACGCCGGCGGGACGGCTACCGGGAATCTTGATCTCGCTGCGGGTGCGCTCACGGCAGCCCATGGCAAGGACGACCGCTCGTCCAGTGAGCTGCAGCATGCCGGCGGGGTTCATGAGCGTGACGGTATGGACTGCGGCATCTCCCGCACCCTCGTTCACGCTCGACGCGCCCGCGCCCTCGCCCGAATCGATTCCAAGTACCATGCTGTCCAAGAACAGCACGATGTCGGTCGCGCGCACCTGGTCGATAAAGCGCTGTGCGTACTCGGGACCGGTGAGTTCCTGCTTAAAGTGCGAAAGGCCAAAACCCGGGTGAATGCACTGGCGGAGGATTCCGCCCAGATGCTGCTCGCGCTCCACGATGGCCACGCGTGCGCCGGCCTTATGCGCGGCAAGCGCGGCCGCCATGCCGGCAGGTCCGCCGCCGATAACGACCACGTCGAAGGCCTGCGTCGGCACGGCCCCAACGGCATCGCTATCAATCGCGCTCGATTTGAATTCCGCCATCCTAGCGCACCCCCTTCAAAGATCCCTCAACGAGCCACGAGCCAATGTCTTCCAGCAGCACCTCGCTGGGGTTGCAGCCCAGCTCGCGCGCCAGGATTGCCACCACGCGGCTCTGGCAAAAGCCGCTTTGGCACCGACCCATGCCGGCACGGCAGCGGCGCTTGACGCCCTCGACCGAGACCGCGCCCGGACGGCGTCGGATCGCGGCCACAATCTCGGCTTCGGGCACCGTCTCGCAGCGGCAGATGATCTGCCCCCACGCGGGATTGGACTCAATGAGCTCTTCCTTGCGCGCAAGCGGTGTGCGGTCAAAGTCGTCCGGCGCACGGCGAATTGGGTCCCAATCGTCCCGTTCGCGCAGGGCCACGCCGGCGTCGCGCAGTATCTGCTCCACGCGCTCGGCAATGGCCGGCGCACTCGCCACGCCCGGCGACTGAATACCCGCTGCTTGGAACAGCCCCGGTACCACGGCTGACTGCCCAATAAAGAAGTCGTTCGTACCCTGAATGACCGGACGACCGCCGGCAAATGCGCGCACCACGCGACGCGTGTCCAGATCGGGCACCAGCTTGCGCGCACCGGTCAGGAGCGCGTTGACATCGCCCGCATAGGTCTGCGTGTCGCCCGGCTCGCGCACGGCGGCGGTCGCGGTAATCACGGTGTTGCCGTGCACGGTCCCCGTCACGATAACGCCCTTGGAAACCGGCGTGGGAACGGGGTAGAGCGGCATGAGCGCACGCGGTTCCTTGTCCAGCACCACGATGTTGCCCTGGCGCCAGACCATCTGAAACTCCTCGGCACCGGCCATATGCGAGATGTTCGCGGCTCCGTTGCCTGCGGCGTTGATCAGGTAACGGCAGTGCACGCCTCCGGCGGGCGTTGCCAGCGTAAAGCGCGCTGCTCCGTCATCTGAGCCGGCAGCTTCAATTGCCTCCACCGGCGCAGACCGCATAAACGTCACGCCGTTGGCAACCGCGTTTTCCAGCGCGGCTATGGCCACTTCAAACGGGTCGACGTAACCGGTCGAAGGGCACCATAGTGCGCACGTGGCCTGGGCACTCGCGCGCGGCTCCAGCTCGTGGATCCGCTCGGGGCCGATAATCGACAGCTCGGGCACGCCGTTGGCAAGGCCATTCTGGCGCAGCTTCTCCAGGTGCGCGCGGTCTTCGTCGTTAAACCCCAGCACCATCGACCCGGTGCGGCGGAACAAAAAGCCTAGCTCCTGGGCCCACGTGCCATACAGCTCGCAGCCACGGGCGTTGACCTGCGCCTTTACGGTGCCTGGCGCCGGATCGTAGCCTGCGTGCACCAGGCCGCCGTTGGCCTTCGATGCGCCCAGTGCGATATCGTTTGCCGCCTCGACCACGCAAATGGATAGGTCATAGCGCGCGAGCTGCCGCGCGATGGCGCACCCGGTAATGCCCGCGCCCACAATTGCGATATCAAACGTTTCTGCCACGGTGCCTCCAAGACAAGTTGACAGGATGTCAATAAGACTATCCTACGGTGTGCGGACATCCGCTACGGCGGCAATGCGGCGAACAGCCCCGCAACACCCGCCAACGGCAGACGAGGGGAGACCCGGCACGGATGTCGACGACAACTGCGGCAACCGTTCGTCTCGATCTGTAACAGTTAGACGAGGATTTGGGTTCCAGATGTCACAGATTGAGACGTTAGTCTGGCGGGTCATCCGTTCGTCTCGATCTGTAACATCTAGACCCGGATTCCGCTCCTAAATGTTACAGATTGAGATGTTTGTGTCCGCGCCAGCCCCGCCCCTAGCCGTGGTCCCATATAAACAAACCCCGTGGTAAACTTGACCGGACTGTTAATATTCCGAAAGGTACCCGTAATGTCCAAGTACATCTCCGAGCTCATGTCGCCGCAGCTTATGGGCGTCGTCTATGCCTTCGTGGGCTTTATCATCGCCCTGTATGTGCTGTCGGTCGTCTATGTGTTCATCGACGCTCGCCGCCGCGGCGCCAGCGCCTACGTGGCATGGGGCATCATCGCCCTCATCCCGTTTGTGGGCCTCATTGCCTACCTGGTCCTGCGCCCGCACTCCTACGCGGCCGACCGCGAGGAGCAGGAGCTGGACATGGCCCTGCGCGAGCGCCAGCTTGCCCAGTACGGCACCTGCCCGCAGTGCGGCGCTCCCATCGAGAAGGACTTTGTCGTTTGCCCGGTGTGCGACACCCAGGTTCGCAACGTGTGCCCCAGCTGCCATCGCCCGCTCGACGCGCACTGGAAGGTCTGCCCCTACTGCCGAACTCGCATTCAGTAACGCATCCATCGCCGGGCCGGTCGTAAGCCACGGGCACCGCGCGCCCCGCGCAAGCCGCACGCGCCACAAGCCGCACGCACCCTGCCCCCACACGATGAAGCATGCGTAGAAAATCGCCCGCCGTGCCATTAAGGTGCGGCGGGCGCTTGTATACCAAGGCAACCTGCATATAATGATGCAAGTCAAAAACGCCGAGCGCATCGCACGCACTTGCATCAGACATCCGAGAGGAGAAAACATACCCATGAAGGCACTCTACAATGACGGTTCGGTGGCCGAGCTCCCGCAGGACGAGGTCACGCACGTCATCCGCCACTCCGCCGCGCACATTATGGCGCAGGCCATCAAGCGTCTCTATCCCGAGGCTGACTTTGCCTACGGCCCCGCGACCGACAACGGCTTCTACTACGACGTCGACCTGCCCGAGGGCGTCAAGATCAGCGAGGACGACTTCCCCGCGATCGAGGCCGAGATGAAGAAGATCGTCAAGGAGAACCTCAAGTTCTCCGTATACGAGAAGCCTCGCGCCGAGGCCATCGCCCTTATGGAGGAGCGCGGCGAGAAGTACAAGGTCGAGCACATCGGCGACCTGGACGACGACGCCCGCATTACCTTCTACCAGCAGGGCGACTACATCGACATGTGCGTCGGCCCCCACATCTGCTACACCAAGGCGCTCAAGGCCTTTAAGCTCACCGGCGTCTCGGGCGCCTACTGGAAGGGCGACAAGGACAACAAGATGCTCACCCGCATCAACGGCGTCGCCTTTGCCACCAAGGAAGAGCTCGACGAGCACATGCACATGCTGGAGGAGGCCAAGAAGCGCGACCACCGCAAGATCGGCCGCGAGATGGACCTCTTTATGATGCGCGACGAGGCCCCCGGCTTCCCGTTCTTCCTGCCCAACGGCATGATCCTTAAGAACACGCTGCTGGACTACTGGCGCGAGATTCACCACAAGGCCGGCTACGCGGAGATCTCCACGCCGCTCATCATGAACAAGCAGCTGTGGAAGACCTCGGGCCACTGGGACCACTACAAGGACAACATGTACTCCACCGTCATCGACGACGAAGAGTACTGCATTAAGCCCATGAACTGCCCGGGCGGCGTGCTGGTGTACGCCTCCAAGCCGCATTCCTACCGCGAGCTGCCCATTCGCGCCGGCGAGATTGGCCTGGTGCATCGCCACGAGCTGCGCGGCGCCCTGCACGGCCTGTTCCGCGTGCGCTGCTTTAACCAGGATGATGCCCACCTGTTTGTGCGTCCCGACCAGCTGACCGACGAGATCGTGGGCGTGGTCAACCTCATCGACTCCGTGTACCAGAAGTTTGGCTTTAAGTACCACGTTGAGCTTTCCACTCGCCCCGAGGATTCCATGGGTTCGGACGAGGACTGGGCTCGCGCCGAGGAGGGCCTGCGCACCGCTCTGGAGAAGCTGGGCATGGACTACGAGGTCAACGAGGGCGACGGCGCCTTCTACGGCCCCAAGATCGACTTCCACCTGGAGGACTCGCTCGGCCGTACCTGGCAGTGCGGCACCGTCCAGCTCGACTTCCAGATGCCGCTCAACTTTGATCTGGAGTACGTGGACGCCGACGGCACCAAGAAGCGCCCCATCATGCTGCATCGCGTATGCTTTGGCTCCATCGAGCGCTTCATCGGTATTCTGATTGAGCACTTTGCGGGCAAGTTCCCCACCTGGCTGGCTCCCGTGCAGGTCAAGGCACTTCCCGTCTCCGAGAAGAGCCGCGACTACGCTCACGAGGTGTGCGCCAAGCTGGAGGAGGCCGGCATTCGCGTGGTCTGCGACGACCGCGACGAGAAGATTGGCTACAAGATTCGCGAGGCCCGCAGCATCGACCGCGTGCCCTACATGCTCATCCTGGGCGAGAAGGAGGTCGAGGCCGGCAACATCTCCGTCCGCGATCGCTCCAACGAGACCGTTCAGATGAGCGTTGACGAGTTTGTGGCCAAGGTGCTCGAGGAGATTAAGACTCGCGCCTAGCACAAACAATACAAGAATTAACAAAGGCGATCGTCCTCGCGGGCGGTCGCCTTTTTTGTTGTCTATAGAAGAAAAGCCGCTGGTTAGAGCGGCTTTTTTGTTGTGCAAAAAGGTACAGGTTTTTGTAGAGGCGTATGGAGATGCACCCATTCGCGGCGCATTTTGTGCAATCTGGGAAAACGCGAGCAGTTTGCTCGTATAATGAACTCCGTCGAAAGATATAAAAACCTGTACTTTTGCGACTGCGCCTAGCTGCGAGCGAGAAGCCTGTTCTTAACGCCTCTGCATCCGCGTGCGTCGCGGAAACAAGAAAAGGGGGCGAGAGATGGAACAGACAATACGGCGCCAAGAGCAGCTGCCCGGTGCCTTTAGTGGCGCTGTCACCAACAGCCAGCGCGGCCGCGTCCGCTGGTATCTGGTCCACACCCCCAATGGAAAAGAGCGCGAGACCTGCGAAAAGGTCCGTCGTATTATCCCGCACGAGCTGATGCAGGACTCTTTTGTGATGCAAAAGGAGTTCTGGTTTAAGCGGGACGGCGCCTGGTCGCTCCAAACCAAACCCATGTACAAGGAATACTTCTTCGTCGCCACGCGCGATGCCGCCCTGCTCGACAAGGCTTTGGCCCAGTTGAGCTTTGGCTGCCGCATTGCTGGCAGCAGGGAGCGGGCTTATGCACCCATGCCGGACGACGCGCAGGACTGGTACCGCAGCGTGCTCGACGACGAGGGCGTGGTACGCAACAGCGTAGCTCGCATAGAAGACGGCGTGTTGCACATAGAGCAGGGATCCTTGGTGGGTCAAGAGGCCCGTGTAAAGAAGATCGACCGTCATAAGCGCTGGTGCCTGGTGGACGTGGGCGAAGGCGACTCCACATTCAGGGAGCTGCTTCCGATGGACGTGCCCAGCAAAACGTAAGGGGCGTTGCACCGGCAATCCGTCCGCATTTTGAATTCATCGATTGGGGGATCCCTGGAATCAGGGACGTGGATTTGAACTTGACTAGTAAAGAAGCAACAGGGCAAAACGCACCGGTGGGGGCTACGCTTGTTGCCCAGGCAATGAGCGGTGGCGACGTGACCATGCGTTACAAGACCATGCAGGCCGTGAAGGACTGGGACCGCACACGCCTGGCATACCGCACCGTCAAACGCGCCTTCGACATCGTGTTCAGCGGCTGTGTGCTGGCCGTCATTGCCGTACCGAGCCTGGTGCTCGCCGCCGCCATCCGCCTGGAGAGCGAGGGCAACCCGTTCTACAGCCAGATCCGCGTGGGCCAGACCCACCGCGACGGCAGCCTGTCCACCTTTCGTATGTGGAAGTTCCGCTCCATGTACAAAGACGCCGACGAGCGCCTCGCCGAGCTCAAGGAACAGAACGAGATCGCCGGCGCCATGTTCAAGATGAAGGATGACCCGCGCGTCACCAAGATCGGCAAGTTCATCCGTAAGCACTCCATCGACGAGTTCCCGCAGTTCCTCAACGTGTTCCTGGGCCAGATGTCCGTGGTGGGCCCGCGTCCGCCGCTGCCCAACGAGGTGGCCGAGTACACGGAGTTCGACCTGCAGCGCCTGGCCGTGAAGCCCGGTATCACCGGCTGGTGGCAGGTCACGGACCGCAACGACACCGATTTCGACGGCATGGTCCGTCGCGACCTTGAGTACATCGCCAAGCGCGGCGTGGTTACTGATTTAAAAATCGTTCTCCTCACAGTCGTTGAGGTCTTTACCGGTGGCGGTGCTTGCTAAATGACTGAACCGATTAGAGTAGCTCAGGTTGTTGGCAAGATGGTTGGCGGCGGCGTCGAGGCTGTCGTCATGAATTACTACCGCCATATTGATCGCAGCAAAGTGCAGTTCGATTTTCTTGTCGATTCCGATTCGACGCTTGTTCCTCGCGAGGAGATTGAATCTTTAGGTGGCAGGGTTTTTGAGATTCCGCCCTACCAACATGTTGTCGAATACCAGCGAGAGCTTCAGCGCCTCTTTAAGGAAGAGGGCTGGAAGATTGTGCACAGCCATATCAATGCGCTTTCTGTCTTTCCGCTTCGTGCTGCTAAGAAGTCGGGCGTACCCGTGCGTATAGCCCACAGCCACTCTACAAGCGGAAAGGGGGAGTTTGCTAAAAATGTTGTCAAAGGCTTTTTGAAGCTGTTCTCAACAAGGTATCCGACTGATTTGGCAGCCTGCACAGAGCATGCTGGAAAATGGCTGTTCGGTTCATCCCGTTTTACTGTTTTTAATAATGCTATCGATTTGAACAACTTTTCTTTCAATCGATCGATTAGGGACGAGCGACGTGCTGAGCTCGGAGCGAAGGACGATACGCTGGTATTGGGGAATATCGGTAGGTTCATCTCCCAGAAGAATCAGTTGTTTTTGCTTGATGTTTTCAAGGCGGTGCATGCTCAGAATCCTGATTCCATCCTTGTCGTCTGCGGCGATGGAAAACTTAGACCGCAAGCGGAGGAAAAGGCATACTCACTTGGCATTGCCTCGGCGGTGCGTTTTCTCGGCCAGATTTCTGATGTGCAGGACGTCTATCAGTCGCTCGATTTATTCGTGCTCCCCAGCCTGTACGAGGGCCTCGGAATGGTCGCGATTGAGGCCCAGGCTTCCGGTCTCCCGTGCATCTGCTCTGAAAGGGTTCCCAACGATGTTGCGTTATCCAATCGGTGCAGCTTCGTTCCGTTGAGTATGGGTGTCGAGGGGTGGTCCAACGCGATCCTTGCCGCCCGCAGGGATGTCTTTGATCGCTCCGATCCTCATTCATCTCCGGGGTTTGAATCTTATGACATCTTTAAGGCAGCGCCCAAGCTTGAAAAGTACTACCTGAAGCTATTTGAAACGGTGAATTAATGAAAATTTGTATTTTAACGTGGCTCCATAACCAAAATTTCGGTACCTTGCTACAGGCTTATGCCCTGCAGAAGTTTTTGAAGTCCGAGGGTCATGATGTTGTTGACGCTGACTATCTTCCCTGCGTTAAAGAAAAGCTACTGAACTGGGCGATCAACCGGAACTCCTTCGATTTATTTGCTGGCAAAGCACGCGAGCTATTCAATCGCAAGAAGGAACATGATGACTTCGGATCCTCGACGGCTGACGTATTCAATCGCTTTTTGAGCCAGAACATCGAGACCACTGATCGGATTGTCGATACAGACGGGCTGGTCGATTTACGGGGAAAATACGATGCATACGTCTGCGGATCTGATCAAATCTGGTCCCCTTATCTTTTGAATAGGAATTTCTATCTCTCCTTTCTAAGCGACAGCGATAAGAGAATCGCGTATGCACCCAGCTTCGGTGTCACGAGCACCACGCAGAGGAAGAAAAAGATCATTACCGATCTGATTAAAACGTTCAGCTCTGTGTCTGTTCGTGAAGATGCGGGCGCGGATTTTGTCGAATCCCTCGGTCTCGAGCGCCCTTCACAGGTTGTGGACCCTGTCCTGCTCCTGTCGAAAGAGGACTGGGCCCCGCTCATCAACGGTAAATGTCCTGAGCCCGGGAAAATCGTCTGCTATTTCCTTGGGAATAGGCCGTTTTACAGGAAAGCTGTCGATTCGATTTCAAAAGAGCTCGGCTGCGAGGTCGTGACGCTTGTCGGTTCAGGTAAAAATGCTGTCGACGAGCAGCTCAATCCGCGTTACGGGCTTGGTCCCGATGAATGGCTCGCTTATCTGGCGAGCGCGCGGTTCGTGTTAACCGATTCGCTGCACGGTACGCTGTTTTCTCAAATTTTCCGCAAAGACTATTACTGCTTCAAGAGATTTGAGGAGACCGACAAGCGCTCTCAAAACTCTCGAGTCGAGAGCCTCTCGAGGCTCTCGAATACCGAGGATCGTCTGCTAGATGGCTATGACAGTCACATGAACGCTACGGAAATCGAGGGCTATGAGAAGCGACTGTCCGACGTGGAGTCGCTCATCACGTTTTCGAAAAAATGGCTCTTGGATGCTCTTGAGCAATAGGGGGAAGTTAGCTTGAGCAAGAACATCGACACAGTTTCTCACCGGGCCTGCTTTGGTTGCGGAGCTTGCGCGGCCAAATGCCCTTTTTCCGCTATTACTATGCGTACCTCGCCCGACGGTTTCGAATATCCCGTGGTGGACGCAGCGAGATGCACCTCCTGCGGTTTTTGCCTGCGTACCTGTCCGGCGGAAAACCAAGTCGACGCGGACTCGGAGGCCATTCGCGCCGCTGTCTTGCAGAGCGATGACCCGGACGAGCTCGCGCAAAGTTCGTCCGGCGGCGTCTTCCCTCTTCTTGCGAAACGGATACTATCGGACGGCGGGCGCGTTTACGGCGCCGCCTGGGATGGCGTCGATCACGTCAGGCATATCGGTATTTCCGAGCTTGCCGAAATCGCGCTCCTGCAAAAGTCCAAATACGTCCAGAGCGATGCTAGCGAATCGTATCCCGAAGTGCTCAGCGATCTCAAATCCGGCAAGCGAGTCCTCTTCAGCGGTACTCCTTGTCAGGTTTCCGCGCTGCGTCTCTATTTGGGTAAACCGATGGATGGGCTGACAACCGTCAGCGTTGTTTGCCACGGTGTACCAAGCTCTTCCATGTTTCGTTCCTATGTTGACTGGCTCGAGCTTCGGGAGAAGTCCGATGTCACCGCACTGACTTTTAGAGATAAATCGAAATTCGGATGGGGCCATAACATAAAAATCGAGTTATCCGACGGCAGGATTATAAAGAGGCCCGCTGCATTCGATCCGTTTTATGGTTCCTACATCAAAGGCCTGATCAGCAGATCGTCTTGCTACGGCTGTCCTTTCAGAGGGAGCGACAGTCCTGCCGACATCATCCTCGGTGATTCCTGGCGTTCTGAGTCTGTCCAAGACTGCGGACATCCCGAGAAGGGTGTTTCGGCTGTTATCGTGAAGACCGAGCGCGGGGCAAAATTGATCGATGAAATAAGCGATTGCGTCGCCTACTCTAACAACGGCCTTGCTCCGGATGATGCGCTGCTGCATGAAGATCCTAATAAGCGCTCGGATCTTGAGGAGAGGCGCGATGCCGTTATCGAGCATTTCGAGGCTACAGGATTACAAGTCTTTGATTCCGTCCTGGCGCCGAATGCGACTCTTTTCGACCGTCTGAAAATGCTGCTCCCCCCGTCGATGCGCCTGCGTGTAAAGCGGTTTGTCCGATCTATCAAACCTAGGACCGTGCATGAGTAACTTCACCACAGTGATAACGATTTGCGACCGTCCCCATATCGGGGGCGGAGCTTCAAAAATCGCAATCGAAACAGCAGCTGCTCTGGCGAGGATAGGTGTCAACAGCTATTTCTTTTCAGCGTTGGGTGACCCCGATTCCTCCTTAATTGAATCGGGCGTTGTTTGTGTCAATTGCGGGCAGAACGACGTCCTGAACGGGGGCGTCTCCGGCGCTGTCCAGGGTATCTGGAACAGGCGCTCGGAAACGGCGCTGGATGATCTACTGAAGCAGCTCGATCCGAAGACGACGGTCGTCCACGTTCACTCTTGGACGCACTCCCTTTCCCCCTCGATATTCACGGCCATAGGGCGACGGGGGTTCAAGTGCCTTATCACAGCCCATGAGTACTTCCTCGTTTGTTCCAACGGTGGACTCTACGATTATGTGAATCATTGCAACTGCGGAATTGCCCCCGGTTCTCCGAAGTGCCTGCTGCACAACTGTGACAAGCGCTCATATATCCAAAAACTGTATCGATCCGTTCGCTTTTCCGTGCAGGGCTATGTTTTGAGAGCGCTGCGCCCGGCTGTCGCCTTCGTTTCAGATTCCAGTCGTCGGTTGATTGAGCCCTATCTAACATGGGATGCCGAGCGATTCGACTGCTTAAATTATGTCGATGCGGACAAATTCCAGCATGGGTTTGATGCAGATTGCGAGGCTTACCTATTCGTTGGTCGCCTGAGCCCTGAAAAGGGCTGCGATTTATTTTGCGAAGCCGCCAGTAGGGCCGGTGTGGACGCTATCGTCATCGGTGACGGTACCGAACTGAAGAGGCTGTCGGACAGCTATCCGGATATCAAATTCATGGGCGCGCTGTCCCATGATGAAGTGCTTTCCGTTATGGGACGCTCACGTGCGATCGTTATACCTTCGGTTTGTCGAGAGACGTTTGGGCTCGTCGCCTATGAAGCAATGATTGCTGCCGGCCTGCCGTGTATCGTTTCGGATGTCGGCGATGCGGCCTCCTTTGTGAGGTCGAAAGGCCTCGGCGAAATTTTCAGCGCGGGCAGTGCCGAGTCGCTATCTGACGCAATGGTCAATATGCTTGACCCTGATGTTTGTTCTCGTTATAGGAAAGCGGTTGAGAAGGCGGACTTCAGCTGCCTTGAAAAGACCGCATATGTTGAACGTCTTATAAGTATTTACGATCAGCTAATAGCTGAGCATTAATTGGATGAAGGTTTTAATGGTTACGGTTGTGATGTCAGTCTATAACGGCACACGATATCTTACTGAGCAGCTAGACAGCTTGCGACTTCAGACCGTGTCTCCGGACCGAGTACTAATCGCGGATGATTGCTCGACAGACGAGTCGTTCGATCTCATTGTCAAATATATCGAGGAACACGGACTCGGTAATTGGACCATCAACAAGAACCGCTCTAATTTCGGCTGGCGCAAGAGCTTTAAGCGGCTTCTCGACCTTGCATCTATAGACGATGGAATCGTCTTTCCGTGCGACCAGGATGATATCTGGGAACCCGATAAAATCGCTGTGATGTCCTCAATCCTCGAGAAGGACCCCTCGATTGAGGTTCTCAGCTGCGCCGTCGAGCCGTTTTATGAGAGCGGCGGTAAAAAAGTAACAGTCTATGGTGCCGTCGATGATTCCAAGCCTCTGGACGATTTGGAGACTCCGGTTTTCGATAGCAAGTTTATGTCGGTACGGCGCCCCGGATGTTCGTATGCCGTTAAATCGAGTTTTATAAGGGAAATCATGCCATATTGGCAGGATGATTTTGCGCATGATGGTATGTTATGGCGCTTTTCATTACTGAAGGGGACCCTCAGACTTCTAAATCAGCCCTTGATTCGGTTCCGTAGGCATGACTCTAATGCAACTGAGATGCGACATATTGACAAGAAATCTCGTGTTGCTGAGATAAGGATGTGCTTGAGATTTTCTAAGGTTTTAGAAGAATACTGCAGTAGTAATCCTGGCGATTATCGTATATCTTCTGCGCATATAGAGCATTACGGTTCTGTTTTAAATGCCCGTTTGCACTTGCTCGTAGGTGGCCTAAAAATTAGTGATTTAGGCACCATTCTAAAATACCGTAAGTATGAACTGTCAAATCGTTCCCTGCTTGGTGATTTTAAGGCCTTAATCAGTTCCTGTGACAGTAAGTAGGTGTTTAGAATGCTTGAGCTATTTACTAATGAATTCACTATTTTGATTTTTGCCGCAATCTTAAGTGTCATTTCTCCCGTTAAAGGACTATTTTTTTCTGTTCTAGGATTGCTCGTTTTCAAAGAAGTTCTTTCTGGGCGCCTCTACAAAGTGTTTTTAAATAACGCTATTCCCATTGTCGTTATGGGCGCGATGGTTTTCTTTTCTGCCATTGCGTTTACGTCCCGAAGCATTAATGAATCCCTCCTTACGGTCTGCTCGTATTTCTTTTGCATCCTTCTTGGTTATATTTACGGTAAAGTAAAGAACGATGACTGGGTTGAGTCTGCATTGCTTATGCTTCGCGACGTTATGGTGTTCGCCTGCCTATTTAGCTTTGTCCTTGAAATTGTTTTAGGTCAACGACTAGTTACAAATGGTTCCTTTTCTTTTCTGCAAACTGTAACGATTGATAATCCATCCTTGTATCGACTGCGTAGTTTTTTCGGTCATGCAATCGTATTTGGCCAAATGATAGTTATTGCTGTTGTAATCAACTATAAATTGGAGACGGGCAGGATGAAACGTCTCTTATACTCTGTAGTTCTTTTGGTCGCTCTGCTTCTGACAAAGAGTCGTAGCGCGTGGATTATTCTCATTGCTTTAGCATCGGTGTACCTGATCTTTCGCCTAAAGAACCCCGAGTATTCTAAATGGAATTTAATTGCCCTTTTAATTCCAACTGTATTGCTACTCGTTTTCATTCTCTACAAGTTTGGACTGTTTAACTTTGTGGCTTCTCGATTTGGTGAGCTTGAAACTGATGTTTCATATAGCCAGCGTTCCGGAGCCATTGCCTATATTATTCATAGCTTTTTAAGCAGGCCGCTGTTTTGGCTTACTGGAAATGGTTTTGGCAGTAGTCGCATGACTATGCTGGGCACGACGGTTGAAATTAGCGGTTTTTCAACGGTGGATAATGGTTTCCTTGCAATGCTGTATGAATATGGTTTTCTTGGAATTTGTAGCTTTGTATTCTTGATAATTTCCGCTGGCATCGGTTCGTTCAGGTCGGGTTGCGAACTCGATCAAGTACTATTTACCGTTTCCTGTATATGCTGTGCGGAGCTCATATTTTATTGTGAGCTTGGTTGGTGGGTGCCAACGGTCATCTTGTTTGCTTCCTGTGGACTCGTTCTGGGTAGAACGAGTGCTCGGTATTCAGATTTGTGCGAGTCAGGCCCTTTTTTTGATTTCTGAATAAATCAAGAATGTTAGTTTAAACAAACGAGGTTGAATGAATTATTCGTCTATTGCACGCAACACTATGATTGCGTTTGCTGCACAGTTTATTTCTCTATCGGTCAGTGTTGTCATGTCGCTGCTCGTGCCGAAAATCGTTGGTGTTGCTGATTATGGATACTGGCAGCTGTTCATGTTTTATACGACCTATTCCGGCTTTTTTCACCTTGGCCTGAATGATGGTGTCTACTTGATTAACGGGGGTCTCTCCCGTGATGAAATCGATAAGAGCTCAATAAAATCCCAGTATATCTTCGGTGCTTGTTTCCAGGCAGTGATTTGCCTTGGCATCACTTTTGTTTCGCTGCCTCTTGTCGATGACGCAAATCGAGTATTTGTTATCGCGTCTTTTGCGCTTTACACCGTCGTCTATAACCTGACAAGTTATTTGGGCTTTGTCTTTCAGGCTATGAACGAAACTAAGCTATTTTCGTTTTCTACAATGCTAGACAGGCTGGTGTTTCTGGCTCCGCTCCTTGTTTTAATTGGATTTAAGGTTTCGGACTACCATCCCTATGTCTACGCGTATCTCGTTTCGAAGATTATTGCGCTCATATATTGCTCTTGGATGGGCAGGGATATCCTATGTGCTAAATCAGTGTCTTTTGGCAACTCGCTTAAGGACGGTATCCGTAGTATCATCGTCGGCGTAAAGTTGATGATTGCGAACATCGCCGACACACTGATCCTCGGGGTATCTAGGTTTCTTATCGATCATTTTTGGGGTATCGTCGCCTTTGCAAAAATTTCGTTCTCCCTCTCTCTTGTCAATTTCTTTATCACTTTTGTCTCGCAGGCGAGCATGGTCTTATTTCCTGCTCTTAGGACAGGTTCTGATGAGGAGAGAGTTCGTTTTTACATTGGCATAAGAAATGCCATCGAACTCATTTTTCCTGCAATCTTTTTGTTCTATTTCCCTATGGTTTGGTTTTTGGGGGCGTGGCTTCCTCAATATGCCGAGAGCCTTAGATATTTTGCGCTCTTACTTCCGATATGCGTCTTCAATACGAAGATGAGCCTTTGCTGTACTACCTATTTCAAGGTACTTCGTAAAGAACAGCTGCTCCTGAAGTTGAATATCGTCACTGTTATTTGTAGCGCTGTTTTTTCGATATTCGGTGTTCTTGTCCTTAACTCACTCGACGCCGTCCTGTGTGGAGCCGTTATCTGCATTATCGGAAGGTCGCTGTGGTCCGAACTATATTTAAATGAAAGGTTAAGTGCTCCGGGTTCGTCCAGGCCGTTTCAGGAGATTTTGCTTACAGTTGCCTTCGTCTTATTTACCGAGCTCATGCCCGGTGGAGTGGCGGCACTCCTGTATTCGATAGTTTATATTGGCTATCTTTTACTGAATCATTCTGAATTGAAAAACGTTGCCTCGCGTTTGAGCAGGCTTAAGCATTAGTAAATGTCATTCAACTAGATTGGATTAGGATATGAAAGGCATCATCCTCGCCGGCGGGTCCGGCACCCGTCTGTACCCGCTCACGCTCGTGACCTCCAAGCAGCTGCTGCCGGTCTACGACAAGCCCATGATCTACTACCCGCTGTCCACCCTCATGCTGGCGGGCATCAGGGACATCCTTGTCATCTCCACTCCGACCGACCTCCCCAACTTCGAGCGCCTGCTCGGGGACGGCTCGCGCTACGGCGTGAACCTGTCCTACGCCGAGCAGCCGAGTCCCGACGGCCTGGCGCAGGCATTCACCATCGGCGAGGAGTTCATCGCCGGCGAGCCGTGCGCGCTCGTGCTCGGCGACAACATCTTCTACGGTAACGGCCTCAGCCGCCACCTGAAGAAGGCCGTCGAGAATGCGC
Organism: Collinsella sp.; assembly: GCA_048201615.1. GTDB lineage: Bacteria > Actinomycetota > Coriobacteriia > Coriobacteriales > Coriobacteriaceae > Collinsella. The sequence continues at coordinate 1,736 of DBFBFY010000027.1, read as the reverse complement.
GGTCGGGGAGGGCCACGGTCTTCGGCTACCACGTGGACGACCCCGAGCGCTTCGGCGTCGTGGAGTTCGACGGCGAGGGGAGGGCCGTCTCCATCGAGGAGAAGCCCGAGCGCCCCAAGAGCTCCTACGCCGTCACCGGCCTTTACTTCTACCCGGGCGACGTGGCCGCCAAGGCCCACGAGGTCAAGCCGTCCGCGCGCGGCGAGCTGGAGATCACCGACCTCAACCGGATGTACCTGGAGGAGGGGACGCTGTCCGTGGTGACCCTGGGCCGCGGCTACGCGTGGCTGGACACCGGCACCATGGAGAGCCTGCACGAGGCCGCGGAGTTCGTCCGCGCCGTGGAGCACTCACAGGACCTGCCGGTCTCGGTCCCCGAGGAGATCGCCTGGGAGAACGGCTGGATTACCACCGAGGGGCTCAAGCAGGCCGCCGAGGCCTACGGCAAGTCGGTCTACGGCCAGCACCTGAAGAAGGTCGCCGCCGGCGAGATCGTCAACAGCCCGCGCGAGTACTAGGAGATACCCCTCATGTCTGAGATCTTTGAGCCCAGGAACATCATCGTCACGGGCGGCTGCGGCTTCATCGGCAGCAACTTCGTGCACTACGTCGTGGACAACCACCCGGGCGTGCACGTCACCGTCCTGGACAAGCTGACCTACGCCGGCAACCCCGAGAACATCGCCGGGCTGCCCTCCGACCGCGTGGAGCTCGTCGTGGGCGACATCTGCGACGCCGAGCTGCTCGACCGTATCGTCCCGGGCCACGACGCGATCGTGCACTACGCCGCCGAGAGCCACAACGACAACTCCATCGCCGACCCCGAGCCGTTCCTGCGCACCAACGTCGAGGGCACCTTCCGCCTGCTGGAGGCCGTCCGGAAATACGGCATCCGCTACCACCACGTCTCCACCGACGAGGTCTACGGCGACCTGGCGCTCGACGACCCGGCCAAGTTCACCGAGGAGACGCCGTACCGCCCGAGCTCTCCGTACAGCTCCACCAAGGCGTCCTCCGACATGCTCGTGCGCGCCTGGACCCGCACCTACGGCCTGCGCACCACGATCTCCAACTGCTCCAACAACTACGGCCCCTACCAGCACGTGGAGAAGTTCATCCCCAGGCAGATCACCAACATCATCGACGGCGTCCGCCCCAAGCTCTACGGGAAGGGCGAGAACGTGCGCGACTGGATCCACACCGAGGACCACTCCTCGGCCGTCTGGGACATCCTCACCAAGGGCCGCACGGGGGAGACCTACCTCATCGGAGCCGACGGCGAGAGGAACAACATCACCGTGCTCCGCATGATCCTCGAGGCGATGGGAAAGGACCCCGATGACTTCGACTGGGTCGCCGACCGCCCCGGCCACGACCGCCGCTACGCCATCGACTCGACCAAGCTCCAGCGCGAGCTCGGCTGGAGGCCGGCGCACACCGACTTCGCAGAGGGCCTGAAGCGGACGATCGACTGGTACGTGGAGAACGAGTCCTGGTGGCGCCCGGCCAAGGAGGCCACCGAGGCCCGCTACCGGGCACAGGGCCAGTAGGCCGAACCCCGACGGACCGCACCGCGGGGCGCCCGCGCGGGGCCGCAGGGCATGGGGATGATCCTGCGTCCCCGCGCGGGCGCCCCGCGGTGCGGTTCGCCGGGGTCCGGCCTACTGGCCCTGTGCCCGGTAGCGGGCCTCGGTGGCCTCCTTGGCCGGGCGCCACCAGGACTCGTTCTCCACGTA
>DBFBFY010000026.1:0-5130 GCA_048201615.1 Collinsella sp. | reverse complement strand
GACATGTCAGGAAACGAGGACAGCCCCGTGGGCGCCAGCGGAATGTGGGGTCACCGCGCGGTCCGCATCTGATGGTGTCGACGTCAATGGTATACGGGTGCATCATCGACGTCTTCAATACAGAAGATATCAGTGCGGAATGCGCCCGGAGGGAAACCCGGGGCCGCCTGCGTTCTTTTCTCAGATGCCGGGGTGCCGGAAAGGCGGGATGTGAGGGGCGCATTGTTGGATGGCGCCTTATGTCTGCTTATCGTGGCGGGCGCAGTTCTGGGGAGCTCGATGGGTTGTCTCGCTAGGTAAATAATTGTGCGCGGTGGTATTGTTGCTGTGGGTTTAATTCGATATGAAAGGGTGACTTTGGTGTCCAAGATGGATTCTACGCTCTCTTACATTACTGACCAGTTGAAGGCGCTTACCTCGATTGCTTCACCTACCGGCTATACCCGTGCGGCGACTGATTATCTAATGGAAACGTTGCGCGATATGGGCTTTGGCCCTGAGCGTTCCAACAAGGGCAACGTGCTGGTTGAGCTTGGTGGCGAGGGTGAGCCGCTGGTGTTGGCCAGCCATGTCGATACCCTGGGCGCCATGGTGCGCTCCATTAAGGACAATGGTCGCCTGCGCCCCACGACGCTCGGCGGGCATCAGTGGTCTACGGCCGATGGCGAGAACTGCACCGTCTACACGCGTGACGGCAATGTGTACACGGGCGTGGTCCTCAATACCGAGCCTTCGGCGCACGTGGCCGACGAGCCGGTCAAGACCATCGAGAAGAACATGGAAATCCTGCTCGACGAGAATGTCGACAGCAAGGACGACGTGCTTGAGCTGGGCATTCAGACTGGTGACATCATCGCCATGGATCCGCGTACCACGGTGACGGAGAGCGGCTACATTAAGAGTCGCTTCCTGGATGACAAGCTGTCGGCGTCGATTCTGCTGGGTCTGGCCCGCGCCGTTGCTGACGGCGAGGTGTCGCTTTCGCGCAAGGTGTCGCTGCTCTTTACCGTGTACGAGGAGGTCGGCCACGGCGGCGCCTTCGTGCCGGCCGACACGCGCGAGATGATCAGTGTTGACATGGGCTGCGTGGGCGATGATCTGGGCTGCACCGAGCGCATGGTTTCGATTTGTGCCAAGGATTCGGGCGGCCCCTACAACTACGACCTGGTGACCACGCTGTCCAATATCGCGCGCGAGCTTGAGCTCGATTACGCCATCGACGTGTACCCGCATTACGGCTCGGACGTCGAGGCCACGCTCTCTGCCGGCTACGACATCCGTCACGGCCTGATCGGCCCCGGCGTGTACGCGAGCCACAACTACGAGCGCAGCCACATGGACGGCGTGCGCAACACCTACGAGCTCGTCCGCGCCTACGTGCAGCGCTAGGGGAGCAGCGGCCTCGGCTGGCAGCGCAGTACCGACCGAGGCCGCCCTCTGTAAGTTGCGGTGAAATAGGGACTGTTTAAGCGTTTTAAATGCGAAAACAGTCCCTATTTCACCGCAACTTAGGGGGCAGTGCTGTTATCTCTGCACGTGACGTAGTACCTCAACGGCGGCGCTTACCTCTATCATGCGGCGCTCGAGACCGCGGCGGATGGCCTTGAGGCGATTGCCTGCTGTTGCCCATGCGCTTTGTGAGAGGATTTCGACTGCCTCGTCGACGAACCCATCGAGATGCGACGCATCGAACCAATCGAGCGAGTCAGCAAATGCTAGCTGAGCGGAAGGATCTGGACCAAACGGTTTGGCGGCAAATCCAAACTCCCCGGCAACGAGCACGGCGGTTGGCACGTTGTACCACAGGCAATTGCCACTATCGAACAGCGGTGCAGGCCGCATTTCCAGCGTGTCGACATTGCGGATGATGCCGAAGTTTCGCCAGTGGCGGTCGCTGTTGGCCAGGAGGGCATCGCAGACAATCATCTGCGACATGGATTTTCTTACCGCGGCTTCGTCAGCCCCGTGTCTGCCAAGATAGCGACAGTATCGATCGTATGTTGAGTTTCCTCGCTGGCCACCGAGTGCGTCCCTGATATAAGCGGCCGGCACGTATTCCTCACGGCCATTAAGAAAGTCATCGCATAGGCATACGGGCCCGTCGAACATGCGCTCGACCGTATAGGGAACAAACTCACCTTTGGATAGCAGACGCCGATGTAGAGCTGTTGCAACCGCCTCGTTAAACGGTCGCTGATCGTCCATTCCGCATCCTTTGACCAGGATGCGAACACCATTGCGGATCATCCAAGATTTGGGGAGCTCACCCTCGGACGTATTGTCAGGATTTTTGAGTCCGATGCCCTCAAGCCAGCCTGAACGATGCTCGGGTGCCGACCGTTCAAAATCGTTTTCGAAGTAATTGAGGTGCTGCCAATCGAGTCCATCGCAGTCGACCGGTCTTAGCCAATAGCAATCCGAAAGCGAAAAACCCAGGCAACGAACGGGCACTTCAATTCCGCTGTCAATTCCCAGCTCGCGATAGCGCGAGATGAGTCCGGGGCGGACGTCGGGCACCGACCGGTGGCTCCACCACGTGTTGAGCGCTCGTTTATTCACCGTTGGAGAAGAACTCGAGCACGTGCCAAACGGCATCCTTCGTGCATCGAGTATTTCGGCAATTTCAAAGGAAAACTCGCGCGTTGGATCAAACGAGACATGCGCGACCTCGTGGTCGGCTGACATCAACGTGAACTTGCGCCCTACGTCAGCTGCGGGACGGCGCCCACGCTTACGGACCTTTTGATAACCAATCGCGGAATCGTACTGAACCATTTTCCGCCCACCGACGATATCGAACGCGAGCGTTCCCGATGCAGCCAGTTGCGATATACGGGCCTTCGTAACGCCCAGCAGGCGCGCGGCGTCACCCATGGTTATATAGTTGGAAGTACTCATCTGCTGCATCACCTAGTTAAGTATTCTAATCGTTAAATATAGCAAGCACAAACATCATAATACTTAACAAAGTTGCGGTGAAATAGGGACTGTTTAGCGGCTTGAAACGCTTAAACAGTCCCTATTTCACCGCAACTTATCGAGGAGTGCTGTTATTTGATGGCGCCGGTCACGGTGCCGCCACCCAGGACGACGTCGCCGCGGTAGATAACGACTGCTTGGCCGGGGGCGATGGCTCGCTGTGGCTCGTCAAAAGTCAGCAGCATTTGCCCGTTGGCGCCACGTGTAAGGGTCGCTGCCTGGTCCTTTTGACGGTAGCGGTACTTGGCACCTACGCGAATGCCGCCGGCGTCGAGCTCCGCCTCCATGCGTGCGTCAGGGGCGCTCCAGATCCAGTCGTTGGCCGTGAGCGCTGCGGCCGTCAGGTCCTCGGCCTCGCCCAGATGCACAATGTTGTTGGCGGCATCGACGCCCGTTACGTACACGGGATGCGCCATCGCGACGCCCAGGCCCTTGCGCTGGCCGATGGTATAGCGCAACGCGCCGTTATGGCGCCCGACCACGCTGCCGTCGCGCCACACAATGTCGCCCGGTGCAGCGGGATGTCCGCAGCGGCGCTCGATATAGCCCGCGTAGTCGCCGTCCGCGATAAAGCAGATATCCTCGCTCTCGGCCTTCTTGGCGTTGGCAAAGCCCTGCTCGGCGGCAATGCGGCGCACGTCGTGCTCTTTGTCCAGCCCAGCCAGCGGAAAGATCGTGCGTGCCAGGCGCTCTTGCGTGAGCGAATACAAAAAGTAACTCTGGTCCTTTTTGGGGTCCTCGCCGCGATGCAACCGCCAGGTGCCGTCGGGCGCCTGGCTCGTCTTTGCATAGTGGCCCGTGGCGATGTAGTCGCAGCCCATATCGAGTGCCGCATCGAGCAGCGCGCCAAACTTAATATGGCGGTTGCAGATGATGCACGGGTTGGGCGTCAGTCCCTCCTGATAGGCAGTCACGAAGCGCTCGATAACGTTGCGGTCGAAGGTTTGCTGCAGGTCGAGCACGTGGTGGGGTATCCCCAGGCGCTCGGCGACGGCCTTTGCATCGGCGATGTCGCGGTCGACTTTGCTCATGCCCGTGGCGGGGTCGGGCACGGGGCAGGTGAGGCGCATGGTAGCACCGACGCATTCGTAGCCCTGGCGCTTGAGCAGGTACGCGGTCACGCTGGAATCGACGCCGCCGCTCATGGCGACGAGCACGCGCTTGTTGTGCATGGGGAGGTTCTCCTTGGTGGCATGTGGCCAAAAAAGAAAAGCGGCGCGGGAGGCTGGTTCCGCGCCGCAGACATTGTAGCAAGTTCGGACGTCTCGTGGGACACCCTGATGGGATGGGCTCAGGCTGCCGGGAGAGAGGAGACCGGTTCGTCCTGGGCTCAACCTATGCTATGGGCGATGGGCCCTAGTCCTGGAAGAGTGCCGTGGACAGGTAGCGCTCACCGGTATCGGCGAGCAGCGCCACGATGGTCTTGCCCTCGTTCTCGGGGCGCTTGGCTAGCTGCAGAGCGGCCCACACGGCGGCGCCGGACGAAATGCCCACGAGCACGCCCTCCTTGTGGCCCACGGCGCGGCCGGTGGCAAAGGCGTCGTCGTTCTCGACGGGGATGATCTCGTCGTAGATCTGGGTGTCGAGGACGTCGGGCACAAAGCCGGCACCGATACCCTGAATCTTATGCGGGCCGGCCTGGCCCTTAGAGAGCACCGGGGAGGTGGCGGGCTCGACGGCGACAACCTGAATCTCGGGATTCTGCTCCTTGAGGAATTCGCCCACGCCGGTCACGGTACCGCCGGTGCCGACGCCGGCGACGAAGATGTCGACCTTGCCGTCGGTGTCATCCCAGATCTCGGGGCCGGTCGTGGCCTTGTGGATGGCGGGGTTGGCGGGGTTCACAAACTGGCCGGCGATAATGCTGTTGGGCGTCTCCTTCTGCAGCTCCTCGGCCTTGGCGATGGCGCCCTTCATGCCCTTGGAGCCGTCGGTGAGCACGAGCTGTGCGCCATATGCCTGCATAAGCTTGCGGCGCTCGACGGACATGGTCTCGGGCATGGTGATGATCACCTTGTAGCCGCGAGCCGCCGCCACCGAGGCGATGCCGACGCCGGTGTTGCCGCTCGTGGGCTCGATGATGGTGTAGTCGCCGCCGCGCACGAGCTTGCCGGCCTTCTCGGCCTCGTCGATCATGTTCTTGGCGACGCG
>DBFBFY010000025.1:0-6206 GCA_048201615.1 Collinsella sp. | reverse complement strand
CAGCCTTTGCCCGTTTGCAGCAGTCCTTCCGAGATTTTCGGTAATGGTTGCTGTGGAACGGTTATGGAGGTCAACAAGGTTTTTTAAAGACCCTACCGAGTCCTTCGCACTCTCGAGAAGACTGTTGCAGAAAAACTCTATCCATTCCTCGTAAGTGCCTCTCTCCCTTACGGATGTGAGTTGCCGGTAGTACTCGCTTCGATTTTTCTTGAACTGGAACGATGGATAGAACAAGCAAGAATGAAGAACGCCATCATTGATGAGCATAAGTGTAACGAGAAGCCTGCCCAGGCGACCGTTTCCGTCTAGGAATGGATGGGCAGTTTCAAATTGGTAATGGACGAGCGCCGCCCGCACAATCGGATCCATTTCGACTTGAGGCTCATTGATAAAGCGTTCGAGGTCCTGGAGCGTGTTACTCAAATCTTCAATGTTTGGAGGGACAAACGATGCGGTTGCAATGGTGCAGCCTGAGGGGCCAATCCAGTTTTGTGAGGAGCGCAGCTCGCCTGGATTCTTCTCCGTTCCGCGCACTCCGTCCAGCAGGACCGCATGAACTTGCCTAAGAAGTCTCGTGCACAAGGGCATCTTTTTGAGCAGTTCTACGCCGCGGTCGACAGCACGGACGTAATTCACGACGTCTGCGACATCTTTATGATGGAGTTGTGTTTGTGATGGACTAAGTAGGTCGTCAAACGTGCACTGGGTTCCCTCAATTTGCGAAGAAAGGAGTGCTTCTTTGCGCACGTACATTGTCAGATACATATCGGCGTTGGGAACAAAGTAGAGCATGCCTTCAAGCTCTCCAAGCTTTCGTGAGCATGCGGAAAGCGTGCGATAGGTTTCCTCGGTGAGGTTTAGCTGCCTCAATGATTGCAAGGGCGTTGGAAAAAACGAATAGTAAGCCAATTTCCCCGATAGATTATTGCGGAGCGTTCCCTGGCCGTTCTCCTCGATTTGCATCGCGCCCTCCATATCTTTAGTGCCGGAAACTCGTTATTAGGCCAATCATATCAATTCTAATAACGAGTTTAAGGATTAAATAGTTATTAGAATTGATGTAAACAATCTAATGATGAGAAGTCGTTATTACTTGACCATGGAGCTCGGCTTGGTACGGGGGGGGGTCATCCAAAATGAACGTGGATAATCTCCCGTTTTTGGCTCGGTGACGGCCTCAAAGTCAAAGTGGGAGATTATCCACGCTCGTTAGTTAAGCGTCCGAAAATCCACACTCGCCAAACCTACCAAAAAGGGACGGGTTTATTTTGGCACGTTTCGGTAGGTATCAGGAGGTGCCAGGAGCGGGGTGGCGGCGGGGTGCCGCTGCGAAAAGAAGTATCGGGTTTGGCGTGCCCGCTTCTGCCCGTCCCGCGCGTGGGCGATACTCGGCTTATCGAACCGCGATGCAAAGGAGATGCTCATCCCACGAGCACTACCGGGAAGGGCTTGCGATTCGAGTCCCCACCTTAGCATTTGAACCATTTGGCACTATAATTACCGTAGGCATGCGCACAACGTTGCGCTTAATCAAGAGGAGAAAACGTATGGGTCTGTTTGATATGTTCAAGAAGAAGGCTGAGCCCGCGGCTGCCGCTGCTCCGGCCTCCATCTCTGCTTCTGCCGGCGCCGACGTGCTGTGCTCGCCCGTCAAGGGCAAGGTCATCAAGATGGCCGACGTGCCCGATCCCGTCTTTGGTGGCGAGGTTCTGGGCAAGGGCTGTGCCGTGTGGCCCGAGGACGATCTGGTCTACGCCCCCTGCGACGGTAAGGTGACCGTCACCATGGGTCACGCCGTGGGTCTGCAGTCCGATAGCGGCATCGAGGTTCTGGTGCACGTTGGCGTCGATACCGTCAACATGAACGGTGACGGCTTCGAGGGCTTCGTCAAGGCCGACGACGTTGTGAAGGCCGGTCAGCCCATCCTCAAGATCGACCGCGCCAAGATTGCCGCCGCCGGTTACAAGGACTGCGTCGTCGTGGCCGTGTCCAACACCGCCGAGTTTGCCGATGTCGAACTCGCCGTCGAGGCCGACTCCGCTGTCGCCGCCGGTGACGCCATCGTTAAGGTCGTCCGCAAGTAAATTGCGGCATCCAAAGGATGTGCAAGGGTGGTCGGGTTTTCCGGCCACCTTTTTTATTGCACCGCGGGGAAGCGTTATATTGCACGTTGGGCGGGCTTGCAAACCGTTCGGATGCTAAAACGAACCGACCGCGCCTTCGCGTTGCCGAGGGTGTTCATAAGTGGATAGTATGGGCTTACTTATTACAACGTGCGCCGCGTCTGGGAAGCGCAGTGCCGCTCATTGGGAGGAACAACATGAAAAAGAAGCTGCTGCTTGCGCCCCTCATGGCCGTCTTGGTTGCATGTGTGGTCGTGCTTTCCGGCTGTGGAGGTCCTTCGGTTGAGGAGCTCATCACCGAGGATCTTACGACGCAGTTTGACGAGGTCAAGAACGGTGGCGACGACTTCCTTTCTGGTCTGGAGGAGGCTTCGGGCGACGAGTTCGAGCAGCTGGGTATCGATCCCAAGGAGTATGCCAAGACCTATCTCGAGGGCTTTGACTACAAGATCGGCGACGTGACGGTCGACGAGGACAAGGGTGTCGCGACCGCCGAGGTCTCTATCACCTGCAAGTCTATGAACAAGATCGTCGAGGACTTCTCCACCCAGTATCAGGAGAAGGTCGCCGCGCTTGATACGGTTCCTTCCGATGACGAGCTGTACAAGATGGCCGGTCAGGTTATGGTCGATGTGACCAAGGCCACCGAGCCCAGGAAGACCACGGTTATCTTCAAGTACGCCTGCAACGACGACGGCGAGTGGTCTGCCGACGACTCCGTCAACTCCGAGATGATGGATGCAATGCTGAGCTAGTTCGTTGCGCGGTAGTTCGTTACGGCGTTTTACCAAACGCCGTAACTGCTCGACGCTGCAAACGCCCCTAAGCGGCAATCTGACGTTCAATTTCAAGGGCGCGACCAGAAGGTCAGCGCCCTTTCATTTCACGTCACCTTGCTCGCTTAGGGGCGTTTTCGCTGTCCGTCCTCTACCTGTGGCGTTGCCATGGTGGTCATTGGGGCGGCAGCCGGGGACGTTCCTTTTCTGCCGGTAGTTGGGGACACTCCTTGTGCCAGCGTTGCATCGAGTGCTTGGGAAACCGCGACCCGGTTTTTGGCCGAATAGTGGGTCGCATTTTCCGGATGGGGTGGGTTGCGGAAAGTGCGACCCGGAATATTGCTCTGAAACGGGATGCGGTTTCCCTGATGCGCCTCAAACGGAAAGCGCATCCCATTCCGGAGCTCCAAAACGGGATGCGCTTTCCGCGCGGAAGAATTGTCGCAGCTGCGTTAAGCAGTGTCGCTCGTTACTCGCCCAGGATTAGCGCTGCGAGCTCTGCCTGGGTGTCCACCACGTAGTCGGCGCCGGTGGCTTCCAGCTCTGCGCGGCCGCGGAAACCCCAGCTGACGCCCGCACTCTTAAGGCCGGCGTTGTGGCCGGTCAGGATATCGACATTGGAATCGCCTACGTAGAGCGTGGTCGCCGGGTCGGCGCCTAGCTCTTCCATCACATGCAGCGTGACGGGTGCTTCGGGCTTGGGCGGAAACGCATCGACACGGCCCTGCACCAGCGCAAAGCGCTCGGAACCAAAATACTTTTCGATAAGCGGAGCCGCCGAGACGTGGTCCTTGTTAGTGAGCACGGCAAGCTGCACGCCCGCGGCGCGCAGGCGGTCGAGCATCTCGATCGTACCGGCATAGGGGGCGGTGTGGTCCTCCTTGTGCTCGCCGTAGTAAGCCCTAAACTCGGCAAGCGTCTGCTCAAACATGCGGCCGTCGCCCGCATACTCGGCGGGCATAAAGCGCTCAACCAGCTTGAGCATGCCGTTTCCCACCTTGTAGCGGTACTCGTCAACGGCAAACGTGGGCCAGCCGTGCGCCTCGCAGGTATGGTTGCCGGCGGCCGCCAGGTCCTCGAGCGTGTTGAGAATGGTGCCGTCCAGGTCAAAGATCACATGGGAAAAAGCTGCTGCCATAAAAACTCCCGTCATTGGGTTTAAAACGCACCCCATAATACTGGGCTTCCGCGTTGGGCGTGCTTGGAATCTGAACATCTCCAGGGGTATCAGGCTGCATCGCGCCGACCGTGTGGTTTCGCCCTAGCAAATCCTCGGCAGCTGTTCTCCCACGAGCATGTCGAGGATGCGGGTCGAGCCCCAGCCGGTGCGCACGCGCACGGCGGGATGGGCGCCCTCGGCAAGTGGCAGCACGCGACCGATGATGGCGGCATTCTCGCCGTAGCGGGCGGCGCGCATGGCGCTCAGCGCGGCATCGGCTTGCTCGGCCGGCACGACGGCAACCATCTTGCCCTCGTTTGCCACCTGCAGCACATCGTAGCCGAGCATCTCGCAGGCTGCCTGCACGTCTGGGCGCACGGGCACATCGTCCTCGTCGATCTCCATGGTAACGCCGCTGGCCTGCGCAAACTCGTTGAGCGTCGAGGCCAAGCCACCGCGCGTGGGGTCGCGAAAGCAACGCGTGCCGGGCGCTGCGGCCAGAACGTCGGCAATCAGGTGGTTGAGCGGTGCGGCATCGCTTTCGATCGTGCTCGAAAACGCCAAGCCCTCGCGTTGGCTCATGATGGCGATGCCGTGGTCGCCCAGCGTACCCGATACCAGGATGACATCGCCGGGCTGGCAGTTTGCGCCGCTGAGCGCCACGCCCGCAGGCACCTCGCCCACGCCGGCGGTATTGATATAGACGCCGTCGGCCCCGCCGCGCTCGACCACCTTAGTGTCGCCCGTGATTATGGACACGCCCGCCTCGCGCGCCGTCTCGGCCATCGTCTGCACAATCTGGCGGAGCTTGTCCATGGGATAGCCCTCTTCGAGGATAAAGCCGCACGATAGGTAGCGTACGTTGGCGCCCGAGGTCGCGACGTCGTTGACGGTTCCGCACACGGCGAGACGGCCGATGTTGCCACCGGGGAAGAACTGCGGCGAGACTACAAAGCTGTCGGTCGACATGGCAATGCGCCCGCTCGTGGGCAGCGCGGCGACGCCGGCATCGTTGCCCTCGAGCAACTCGGGCGACCCAAAGGCATCCAAAAAGACCTCATCGATGATGCGTTTCATCATCTGTCCGCCGGAGCCGTGGCCCAGCAAGACAGTGCTATCGGAGACACTATGGGACATATCGAAAACTCCAATCGTGGGTGGAATTATATGGGTGAGGCGCGCCGTCGACTGGTCCGCCGTTCGTTAGAACGGCGGAACCTATTAGCCTCGGTAGCGGAAATATGCTGCGCAGCTGCCCTCGGAGCTCACCATGCAGGGGCCGACGGGATGCTCGGGCGTACAAGCGTGGCCGAACAGGGGGCAGTCGCTCGGCGTAATGGCCCCGCGCAGCACGTCGCCGCAGCGGCACCCGCGTGGCTCGACCGTCGGCTCGATGGGCACGTCAAAGCGCATGCTGGCATCAAAGTGCGAAAACTCGGGACGAATGGCGAGTCCCGAAGCCGCAATCGATCCCAGCCCGCGCCATGTGGTATCGCACGGCTCAAATACCTGCTCGACCAGCTGGCGCGCCACGGGATTGCCGTCGGCATTGACGCCGCGACGGTAGGCGTTGTCGATCGCGGGTTGCCCCTCAACAACCATCTGGACCAGCATGCAGATACCCTGCAAGATGTCGACCGGCTCAAATCCCGTTACCACGCCTGGAGTCTTAAACTCGTCGACCAAAAAGCTAAAGGGCGCCAAGCCCGTGATGGTGGCGACGTGGCCCGGCAGGATAAAGCCGTCGATGGCGGTCTCGGGGTCGTTGGCGATGGCGCGCAACGCCGGCGGCGTGGTCTTGTGGGCGCAATAGACCGAGAAGTTTTGGAGTCCGCGTGCATCGGCCTCCAAAATGGCGGCGGCGATGGTGGGCGTTGTGGTCTCAAAGCCCACGCCCATAAAAATGACCGGGCGATCAGGGTTTTGCTCGGCGATATCGAGTGCATCGAGCGGGGAGTAGACGATGCGAATATCGCGCCCCGCCGCCTTTTGCGCAGCGAGCGAGGTGGATGATCCGGGCACGCGCATCATGTCGCCAAAGGTGGTGATGATGGCGCCGTCTATGTTGGCGAGCGCGATTGCGTGGTCGATGTCGCGGTTGGCGGTGACGCAGACGGGGCAGCCCGGGCCGCTCAGCAGCTTGAGCCC
>DBFBFY010000024.1:0-7147 GCA_048201615.1 Collinsella sp. | reverse complement strand
CTTAATCGTCACCAGCGTGAGCGCCCAGGCCACAAGCGAGAACGCGGCGCCCACTGCACCCACGTACGCAATGCCAATGCTGCTTACCACGGCGCCGCCCACTGCGGTGCCAAACGAGATGCCGACGTTAAACGCCATGGGCTCAACCGAGCTCGCGAGTACCATCGACTTGGGATGGCGGCTGCGAGCCACATCCATAAAGTGTGTGATGCACGAGACCGAGAACAGGTACATGAGCAACGCCAAGCTAAAGACAAAGATGAGCGCGAGCGGCATGGCGGCGCCCACGGCAAACAGCCCAAGCAGTGCCGCCGCCTGCAGCACAAACGTAACCAGCAGCGCCTTCATGCCAAAGCGCGCATCGATCCAACCGCCCAGGATGTTCGAGATCAGGCAGAACACGCCATAGGCCATAAGTGTGGTACTCGCCTGAACAGTGCCCATACCCAGCACCTGCTCAAGATAAGGCGTCACGTAGCCGTAGAATACGTAGACCGAGCCCACGCCAAACAAAAAGATGAGCATGCCGGTGATGATGCTCGGCTCGCGTAGCAGACCCGCCTGCTCACGAAAGGTGGCAGGCTCGTCGGTTTGCCCAGCGCGCGGCATAAACGCCACGAGCGCGCTACAGATCAAAACGGCAAAGGTCAGCGTGCCGTACATGGCCACGTGCCAATCGAGTGTGTCGGCCACAAACTTGCCAATCGAGGTCACAAAGACCATCGCCACGGAAAACGCGCCGTACACGACCGAGATGGCAAGTGAGGTTTGCTGCGGGGATAGCAGCTCAGGGATGTACGTCACGCCCACGGCGAGCAGCGCACCCGAGACAGAGCCCAGGACAATGCGTGAGATAAACAGCACCTGGAAGTTGGGGGCCAACGCCATGACCAGGTTGCCGAGCACAAAGACGACGCTATAGCACACGAGCAGCTGGTAGCGGCGGAATCGCCCCGTGCTGAGCGCGAGCACCGGCGTCGCGATAGCGTAGACGAGCGCAAACACGCTGATGAGCTGGCCCGCAGTGGCAAGTGATATGCCGAGTTCCGTTGCCAAGTCGCTTTCGATGCCGATGACCACGAACTCGGAGCAGCCGAGCGAGAATCCCAACAGCACGAGCAGCGCCAGGCAGAGCTTGGTGCGCGCGGGGGAGAGCGCGGCGGCGGTTGGCTTACTTTTAGGCGTGGTTGCGGCGGTCAAGGTTGTCACTCCAATGTCGCATGAATAAGCGGGATTCAATCCCTGCAACTCTAACAGAATGTGACAAAGGGGCAGTCCCTTTGTCACATGGAGGGCTTGCCTGTATAGTCGCAATACAGGCGAAGATGGTCTCAGGTACATCGCGGGCGGCAGGAGATCCCATGGGTATGCACACGACAAAGGTTGCAGTGGGCGAGGGCAAGTTTGCGCTCGAGGCCCAGCTGACGGTGACGCCGCGAGGCATGGCGGTGTACGCCTGCTCGCCGGAGTTTGCGCACCTGGGCGCCACGGCGCAGGCCATTCCGCGCCCCGAGCCCGGCCGTACGGCAACGGTGAGCATCCTGGCCGTTCCGTGCCATCGAGACGAGATCCCGGCGCACGATATCGCGGCGGCGCTGGCCACGCGCTTTGGCGTGCCGGTAGTTGCAAGCACGGGTTTTCATGTTGAACAAGCGAGCGGTGACGACCTGCAGCGCGTGCTCGACACCACCAAGGAGCTCATCGCCGCGCTCGAGGAAGCCGCAGCCCGCATTCTGCGCGCCGGCTGGGATGAGGGCGGCGCGGGCGCCGAGGTCGTGGCGGTCGATGCTGCGACCGGCGAGGCGCTTGGCCCCGTCGACCGCATCGAGGCCCATGCTGGTGAGGGCATCCTGCATCAGGCATTTCTGACGCTTTTGGTCGAGGGCCGGGGCGAAGACGCGCGCCTGCTGCTCTGTCGCCGCAGTCCGCTCAAGCGCCTGTGGGGCGGGGTGCTGGCCGATAGCTGCGCCGGCCATCCGCTCCCCGGGGAAGACGTCGCGGCCGCCACGGCGCGCCGCATCAACGAAGAGCTCGGCATTACGCGCGAGCCCGATCAGCTCAAGCACCTCGGACACGTGGTGTACCGCGAGGACCACGGCGACGGTCGCTGCGAGTGCGAATGGTGCGAGGTCTACCTTGCCCATGTTGAGCCGGGCGAGCTGCATATCAACCAAGAGGAGATCTCGGAAGTGCGTCGCGTGGCTCCGTCCGAGCTCAAAGGCTACCTGCAGGGTCACCCCGAGCAGCTGGCCCCCTGGCTCCGCGAGGCCCTCGGCGACCCATTCATCCGCACGGCCCTCGCTATGTAAAAAAGACAGTCCCTTTGCCACATCCAAACCGTCACAACATTCGGCGAAAATCTCGAAAACGAGGAAAAGCGTCGAATGTTGTGACGGTTTTTGTCTAGGGAATCGCTTCTCATCCAAAAAATCCGCTTGACTGTATTGCCGCAACACAGCGCAACGTAAGGGGTGTCCGATAACGGGCGCCCCTTTTTAAGCGGCAACATGGCTGCGAATTCGGAGCGCCCCCAACAAGAAAGGTGGGGAGATGGAAGCGGAAAAGAAGGCGTTTAAGATCACCAAGCGCGAAATTGGCTTTGTGCTGGGTATCGTTGTCTTTTTGCTGGTGAAGTTTCTTCCTTTGGCGGAGCTGAGCTCGACGGTCGAGCTCACGGTCGGCGGTCAGACCTGTCTGGCACTGACGCTCGCCACGGTGGTGTTCTGGGCATGCGGCGTGGCACAGCCGGGCTTTGTGGGCCTGCTCTACTGCGCACTGCTCGTCCTGTTCAAGGTGTGCGTGGACGACACGGGCGCCGCGAGCATCTCGGCGACGGTCGCCTCCACGTTTAGCTCGTGGACCAAGGCCACCATGTGGCTCGTTATCGGCGCCTACCTCATCGCCAGCGCGGTCAAGGAGTCGGGCCTGGGCGAGCGTATCGCCTACGCGTTCATGCTCAAGTTCGTGCGCGACGCCAAGTCGCTCATCATCTCGATCTTCGCGCTCACCTTTGTGCTGTCGCTGCTGATCCCGCATCCGTTCCCCCGCGCCTTCCTCATTCTCGCCGTCGTCTCGGTCATCGCCGAGTCCGCCGGCTACGGTGACGACGACAAGGGCAAGCTCGGCTTCCTCGTGTTTGCCGCTGCCGCCCCGGGTTCCATGTTCTTCCTGACGGGCGACTCCACGCTTAACCCGCTCGTTGCGCAGTACAGTGCCGAGGCCGGCGGCATGAGCCCGTCCTTCGTCGACTGGTTCCTGTACATGAGCGTGCCTATGCTGGTTGCGCTGCTGTGCACCCTGTTCCTGGGCCTTTTCCTCTTTAAGCCCAGCAAGGGGCTCGTCTATGATCGCGAGCAGATCGTGGCCAAGCAGGCCGCGCTCGGCAAGCTCTCCGTCAAGGAGACCCGCACCATCGTGTGGCTTGTCATCGCCATCGCGCTGTGGCTCACCGTCTCGGGCGACTATATCGGCTGGGTCACCCTGGCCATTGGCGTTGCTCTCGCCATGCCCATCATCGGCGAAGTCCTCACTCCCGCCAGCTGGAACGCTGTCGACATCAAGTCCCTCATGTTCCTGACGGCCGCCATGGCCGTGGGCTCCGTGGGCGGTGCCACCGGCATGAACGCCTGGATCGCCGACGTCGTGCTCCCCAGCTCCGTGCCTGAGAACATCTTCCTGTTCGCCCTGCTCGTCGCCGCGCTTTCCATGATCATCCACATGTTCATGGGCTCGGTCATGGCCGTGCTCGGCGTGTGCGTGCCGGCATTTATCAGCTTTGCCGCCGGCTCCAGCGTGAGCCCACTCGCCGTGGCGCTCATCGTCTTCACGTCCATCAACATCCACTACATCTTGCCGTTCCATAACCTGCCGATCCTTATCGGCGAAGGCAAGGACGCCGGCGGCTACACCTCCAAAGAGGCTATGCGCATGGGCATCCCCCTCACCGCGGTCGTCTTTGTCGTCGTGCTGGTCGAGGCCGCCTGGTTCCACCTCTTTGGCCTGATGTAAGCGGTCGAGCGCCCCGGCTGTAAGCAGCCAAGCGCTTGAACTTCGAGTGGTCGAGCGCTCCATTTGTGAGCGCCGCGGCCCCATTACGTTACCCCGTCCGGCGGCACCCCGTCGCCGGACACTCTCCCGAAAGGAGTACGCCATGTCCACTACCGATGCTTCCCAGATCCACGACCTGCGTTCCGCGCTCGACTTTTTGCGTGAGATGCCGGGCCAGCTGCTCGAGACCGACACCCAGGTCGATCCCGATGCCGAGGTCTCGGGCGTCTACCGTCACGTCGGTGCTGGCGGCACCGTCATGCGCCCGACCAAAGAGGGTCCGGCGATGGTCTTCAACAACGTCAAGGGCTTTGACGACGCCAAGGTCTGCATCGGTATGCTTGCCAGCCGCAAGCGCGTTGCCGCCCTGCTCGACCTGGACGAGGAGCACCTGGGCCTCGAGATCGGCAAGCGCTTCGAGAACCTGATCGCCCCCGAGCAGATCGCCGAGGGCAAGCACGTCGACTGCCAGGAGGTCGTGTACAAGGCGACCGACGAGGGCTTTGACCTGCGCAAGATCGTTCCCGCTCCCACCAACACGCCCGTTGACGGCGGCCCCTACATCACCATGGGCCTCGCCTATGGCACGAGCCCCGATGGCACCCAGTCCGACGTAACCATCCACCGCTTCTCCTGCGTCGACAAGGACAAGCTCGCCATGTGGATCACCCCGGGCAGCCGTCACCTGGGTGCGTTCTTTGACGAGTACTGCCAGCGCGACAAGGATATGCCCATCTCCATCTCCATCGGTCTGGACCCCGCCGTGTACATGTGCTGCGGCTTCGAGGCTCCCACCACGCCGCTCGGCTTCAACGAGCTGCAGATCGCCGGCGCCCTGCGCGGCCGCGCCGTCGAGCTTGCCGACTGCGTCACCGTTCCGCAGAAGTGCATTGCCAATGCCGAGTACGTGCTCGAGGGCTACCTCATGCACGACGAGACTATCAACGAGGACGTTAACGGCCATGGCTACGCCATGCCCGAGTTCCCCGGCTACACCGGCGGCGCCAAGGTCTGCCCGGTGATCAAGATCACCGCCGTCACCACGCGCGTCAACCCCATTATGGAGAGCTGCATCGGCCCTTCGCACGAGCACGTGTCCATGGCCGGTATCCCCACCGAGGCCTCCATCTACAAGATGGTCGAGACCGCTATCCCGGGCCGCCTGCTCAACGTTCACGCCGCTCCCTGCGGTGGTGGCAAGTTCGTTGCCATCATGCAGTTCAAGAAGTCGAGCAAAAATGACGAGGGCCGTCAGCGCAACGCCGCCATGCTCGCCTTCTCGGCGTTCTCCGAGCTCAAGCACGTCATCCTTGTCGACGAGGATGTCGACATCTTCGATATGAGCGACGTGATGTGGGCCATGACCACGCGCTTCCAGGCCGACGTGGACCTCATCACCATCCCCGGTTGCCACTGCCACGTGCTCGATCCGTCCAACGACCCCGCGTTCGATCCTTCGATTCGCGAGCACGGTATCGCCTGCAAGGCCATCTTCGACTGCACGGTTCCGTTTAACCTCAAGAAGAACTTCATCCGCTCGCAGTTCATGGAGATCGACAAGGACAAGTGGGCCGCCGAGCTCGCCTTCTAGTAAGTAGCCCTATCAAGTAGTTAAGGAGTTGTCATGCCTGAGTCTTCTGTTCGTCCCCGTCGCATTGTCGTTGGCGTGTCTGGCGCCAGCGGTGCGGCGCTGGGCCTTGAATGCCTCAAATGCCTGCGCCAGGCCGGCGCTGAGTCGGCGCTTGTCGTCACGCGCGGGGGAGAGATCACCATCGAGCAGGAGCTCGGCATGACGCTCGACGAGTTTGCGCGCTATGCCGATGTGGTCTACGACAACAAGAACATTGGCGCTGCCATCGCAAGCGGCACCTATTCGGTCGACGGCATGATCGTGGCTCCCTGCTCCATGAAGACGCTCGCCGGCATCGCGAGCGGCTACAGCGAAAACCTGTTGCTGCGTGCGGCCGATGTGCAGATGAAAGAGCAGCGCCGTCTGGTGCTTATGGTGCGCGAGACGCCCTTCAGTGCGATTCATGTCGACAACATGGCACGCCTGGCGCGCGTGCCGGGCGTCATGCTCATGCCGCCCATGCTCACGTTTTACAACGGCCCCGTCACGCTCGATGAGGCGGTGCATCACATCGCCGCCAAGGCACTCGAGGCCGTCGGCGTGTCGTGCGCCAACTATAAGCGCTGGTCATAGGCATCTTTAGGGTAGGATACGAGTAGTGTTTGAGCCCGCTGCCCCTGTGGGCGGCGGGCTTTTCGTGTCAAAGGGTGTGTCGGGAGGACCTATGCAGACGGGTATGTATGCGATTAGCGAGATGGCGAGCTTGTTTAATGTTTCGCGCCAAACGCTCATCTACTACGACAAGATCGGTCTGTTTAAACCCGCTGTGGTTAACGAAAAAGGCTACCGTTTCTATTCACCCACGCAGATCCCGCTCATGCGTCTGATCTGCATGCTGCGCGACTTGGGACTGGAGCTCGATGAGATCGATCGCCTGACCTCGACGTTCGACATTGGAGAGATGACCGACCACCTGCGCTCGCGGGTGCAGGCGCTCGACGAGCAGATTGCCGGGCTCAAAGCCGAGCGTGCGAGCGTGCAGGAGCGGCTGAGTTTTTACGACGAGGCGGTCTATTGGCGCGAGCGCGAGGGCAAACCGGAGCTCAAGCAATTCGAGCGCCGCTACGTGGTCTTTGAGGAGTTCCCGGGCGATATCGAGCGTGGCCGCTCGATGCTGCACCCCACGCTCATGCGGGCGATTCTGCGCATGCGTGCGCTCACGGGCACACGCCCCATGCGCGGTTGGGGCGCCATGCTGCGTCGCGAGGCGCTGCATTCCGACGACCCCATCGCCGGTGCCGGTTCCTTTGCCGTGTTGCCGCGTGGTGCCGAGGAAATACTGCCGAGCGATCCTGCCGAGCTGGCGGAGATTGGCGTCGAGGTGCTGCCCGAGGGCACGTACCTGTGCATGAGTCGCTGGGGCATGCCGTACGAGCCCGAGGGTATCCGCGCCATCGTGGCCTGCATGGACAGGCACGCGCTCCAGCCCATCGGCAATGCTTTCGATTTTTGCTACCTGGACACCACGAG
>DBFBFY010000023.1:0-11121 GCA_048201615.1 Collinsella sp. | reverse complement strand
TGCTCGTCGGCACCGTTGAGCAGCCAGTCGCCCGAGTCAATATTCCACGAGACCACGGCGGAGACCAGGTCCATCGCATCAATCCAGTTTTGCTCGTCAAAGGCAGCGTAGGGAGCACGCAGCAGCATCGTCTTCACGCCGGTCGCCGACTTAATCGCATCGGTGCCTTTCGTGATCTGTTCGCGCACCGCCTCACGGTCCTGACCCTTGAGCGAATCGTCGCTGTAGCTGTTGGATCCGATCTCGCACCCGGCGTCGACAATCGCCTTGGCCGTGGCAGGCGAGGCCTCGGCCGCATCGCCCGAAAGGAAGAACGTCGCGGTGACGCCCTTTTCCTTGAGCACCTGCAAGATCTGTTTGGTGGCGCCGCTCGGACCCTCGTCAAACGTCAGCGCCACGTACTTTTTGTTGCCCTTGGGCGCCACGCTGGCGCACGCAACAACGCAATCGGTGGCGGGCACAACCTCGCCGCGGTCTTGCGTCTTGCCTGACCGCTCACCAACCCACACCTCGGATCGGCCCTGGACACCCCATGTCTGCACATACTCGATAGCGCCCGTGCCCTCGACCTTGAGCTTGGGCTCGATAACCGTAGCCTGAACCTCGTGCTTCTCGTAAGTGTTACGGCCATCCTTGACCGTCACCTTCTCGCCGCCCTCGAGTTCGCGGCTATCCCATTTGCCCTGCTTCACGCGCTTGCCGTCGACCTTCACCGACAGCTTTTCGCCCCCATGGCGCTTGAGCACGCTGTCATCGACGGCTAGCAGGTCGCCTGCGTCGTAGGTGTCAGTCAAATCCTGTTCGTCGATGAGATTCTGCAGCGTAGAGCCCACGCGCACCGCGGTCTTCTGGCCGTTGAGCTCCACGTCCACGCTGCGGTTGACGTAGCCCACGACGGCAGCGATAAACAGCACGAGCGCGCAACCCACGGCGATCAGCGCATAGGGCAGGCGAGACGAACGACGGGGTGTGCGGCTGTTGCCGATGCGCGCGCTGCGATCGCTAAAGCCGCGGCTATGGTTGAGATACATCGCGCCGGGCTTACGGTGACGGCGGCGCTGACCGCTGGGCAGCTGCCCCAGGTCGCGGCGCGCTGTCGGATGCGCACCCGAACGCCCGTTTAAGTTGGATCCGTTTTGGTGCATGTGCCCTCCCCCATAAACACAGCAAGCCGGAGCAACAGGTCTCCGGCTTGCCTCCCATCATTTGGTACGTCGCTATTTTGTAGCTTTTGACGAGCCTCCGCTCGCCTTTTGGTATTCGTCCTTAAAGGCCTTGAACATGCCGCGCGTCTTGCCGAGCTGCTTGCCCAGTGCGCGACTGCCCTTGTCCACGGCAACCGATCCCTTGTCGTCGAGTACCTTGGCACCCTTTTTGACCTTGTCGCCCACCACGACGCTGGCCTCGGCGGCCTTGGCGGCCGCACCGCCCGAATACCCGAGCGACTTGACCTCGTCCGAGACGACCATCGCACCGTTCTCGTAGCCGCGCAGCATCGTCGGCGGCACCTGCGTGTCACCAACCAAAACACTCGAAGCAGCACCGGCGGTCACATAGAATGCCTGCACGATGCCCGAGCGTGGCTTGAACTCAACGTCCGAGCAATAGCCCACGACGTCGCCCGATTCCGTGCGCACGTCCATACCGACCCAGATGATGCAATCGTCCAAGTTGATGTCGAGGCGCTTAGCGGCGGCGGAATCGTACGTGTCCTTGACGTCATCGACCGCAATGGCGCCCTCGTAGACACCAATGGCGTCGAGCGCTACGAATCGGTCGGGACGCTCGATCATGCCCGCGATATCGGACTGGCGGACCATAAAGCCGACCACGCGCGTACCGCCCGGGGTAAAGACCGGAAAGTGAATCTTTCCGAGCTTTTTAGGGCTGCGCGGTGTGCCGTCCTTTTTGGTGCGCTTGTCCTCGGTAGGCTTGCGATAGATCTTGGCGCCGACAAAATCCCCGGCGCGCATTATGCCTCGGTCGAGGGCTCCGCAGCCTCGGTATCAGCCTCGACGGCGTTCTCGACCACGACGTCGGCGGCAGGCGTCACGTTGCCGCCCGAAATGGCGTCGTTGAGCTGCTCGCGCAGCTGGTCCATGCGCTCGCGGGCCAGGTCGACCTTGGCGCGCAGGTCGTCGGTCTTGGCGTCGACCATCGGGCCAAAGTCATTCACCGCAGCACGGGCCTCCTCGGCGCTGTGCTCGTAGGTGTCGCGCATATTGTCCCAGGCGTCGTTGGCGATATCGGCAGCCATGGCGCGGGTCTCGGCGCCCGAGCGCGGGGCCAGAGCAACGCCGACAATAGCGCCGGCAGCGGCACCAAAAAGTGCGCCGGAGACAAAGCTGAAAGTCTTACCCATGATCATTCCTCTCCTGCGGGCACGTCGGTGCCCACCGTTTGAATGCTGTCCATTATACCCGCAGCGCATCACTTGCCGCTCCGCTCATCTGCGTACGGCAAAGGCGCAGGTACGTGATGGTGATAAACGCGTAGGCCTACTCCTGAGGCATAGCCGGCATGGCCACCGTGGCACCCGGGTCCTCGCCGGCGCCGTCCACGAGCGGCAGGCTGCCCTCATGCGCAGGTCCTGCCGGAACCGTCGCAGCACCGCCAAAGACGGCAGCGGAGGCCTCGTGGTTCTCGGCAACCGCGCCCTCGGTATCAATCGCCACCTGGGGCTCGTCGTCAAAGTTGGGGACACCCTGGGGCTCGGTGGGAACGGGCTCGGCGGTCGCATCGGAAACGGGCTCGGCGTCGACCGGCGCATCGCCCTCGTCAGCGCCCTCGTCCTCGGCAGCATCTTCGCCGTTCGCAGCGGCGACGGCCTCGTGAGGATCCTTGCCCTCGGCCCCGGCGCGCATGCCCAGCACCAGGTTGCGCAGGCCCGCGACCGTGCCCTCCACGTCGGGGGCAGGCTGGTCGGCGTGCAGATAGGCCCAGTCCATCATAAAGGTGGCCGAAGACAGCGCACCGATGGCCAGCGCGTCGTCGGGGCACGAAAGCTCAACCTCAAAGACGCGCTCGTCGTGCTCGCTTACGCGCGTGCGGCCGCACGAGATGCTACCGGCAAGACCGGTCTCGTTCATGAGCTCAACTGTCACGTGCTCCAGCAGGTGGCAGAGCTCGGTCTGGCCCATGCAGTCCTGGAACTCGCGGCCGGAATCGCCCAGGCACAGGTGCTTGGCAATCGCCGGCACCAGGTAGTACACGCGCGCCGTGGCCTCGATGTCCTCCGAGGTCATGAGCGGCATGCCGGGGTTCACCAGCACATGCGCGCAGATCTTGTCCTCGCTGACGGTGACCTTAAGGATGTTGAACAGGCCTGCCATAACTCTCCCCTACTCTTCCTTGTCCTACTCGTCGCCGTCGTGCGGATTCGCGGAACCCGCACCCGACGTCGTCGGCTCGTCTATCGAAGACTCGGAATCCTTCTTATCGGTTTCGGCCGGAGCGATCACGCGAATGAGCGAGATGCGCTGGCCACGCATCGACTGAACTTTAAACTTGTACCCCGCGACCTCAAACACCTCTCCGATGTCGGGCACCGAGTCACAAAGCTCCAAAATCCAGCCGGCGATGGTCTCATAATCATCGCTTTCCTCAAGCGGCCAACCAAGCTCAATCGCGTCATCGCACGAAAAACGCCCATCAACGAGCCACTCGCGGCGCGAAAGGCGCGTGAGATACTTGTTGTCGGGGTCGAACTCGTCCTCGATCTCGCCGACGATCTCCTCGACGATGTCCTCGATGGTGATGATGCCGGCCGTGCCGCCGTACTCGTCCACGACCACCACGATCTGGTCATGCGAGGTCTGCATCTCGGACAGCAGCGGCAGGATGTCCTTGGTGTCGGGCACAAAGGTGGCGTCGCGCAAAAAGCCGGCGATGGGCTGGTCGCCCTTGCCGTCGAGCGCGGGCTGAATCAGGTCCTTGATGTGCGCGATGCCGGCGACGTTGTCGGGATCCTCGTGATAGACGGGGATGCGGCTAAAGCCGGTCTGGCGCATGGTGGACAGCACGTCGGCGACCGTCTCGTCGTCCTCGCACATGGTGGTGTCCACGCGTGGCACCATGACCTCGCGGGCAACGGTGTCGCCCAGGTCGAAGATCTCGTGAATCATGCGCTTTTCCTCGTCGAGCAGGTCGTCCTGCTCCGAGACCATGTACTTGATCTCTTCTTCCGAGACGTTCTGGCGGTCGTCGGCACTCTTGATGCGCAGGATGCGGGCCAGGCCATCGGAGCAAGCACCGGTCAGCCACACGAGCGGACGGGCGATCTTTTGGAACACGGAAAGCGGGCCCACGACCTGCTTGGACACGCCCTCGGCATTGGCCAGGCCGATGCGCTTGGGGACGAGCTCGCCGATCACGATGGACACGAAGGCGACCGCGACGGTGATGATGACCGGCGCCAGGCCGCGCGCGATGGCGGAGAGCGGCGCGATGCCAAAGCTCATGAGCCACGTGGCGAGCGGGTCGGACAGACTCGTCGAGGCGACGGCGGACGAGGCGAAGCCCACGAGCGTGATGGCGACCTGGATGGTGGCGAGCAGCTGGTCGGAGTCGGCAGCCAGCTTAATGGCACGCTCGGCGCGCTTGTCGCCTTCCTCGGCCTCGTGCTCCAGCACGGCGCGCTTGGCCGTGGTGAGCGCCATCTCGGACATAGAGAAGTAGCCGTTGATGAGGGTCAAAACGAGGGTGGTGATAAGGGAGATGGTTATGTCCATCGGGAGTTTCTCGAACCTCCAAGATTCGGGACGTCGGATTAAAACGTTGACGGCGGATACGGCAATTGCACCGGCGCCCAAACAAGGACGCGGGCGCGCAGGCGTGGTCGCTAGATTACGAAGAGAATCACCGCCATGAACTGGAAGATGCTGCCGGCGAGCACCCACAGGTGAAACACGCTGTGAAGATAGCGCACGTTTTTGGCGATATAGAACGGCACGCCCGCGGTGTAGCACACGCCGCCGACGGCGAGCAGGGCAAGTGCCACGGGGTTGAGCAGCGCCACGAGCTCGGGCAGCTTAAAGACAACGAGCCAGCCCATCAGCAGATAGACCAGGCCGCTTACCCAATGCGGCTGGCGCTCGCGCATAAAGCACTCGAGGGCGATGCCGATAATGGCGATGGCCCATACGGCAAAGAACAGCACAGCGCCGCCGTCGTTTGCGAGCGTGATGAGGCAAAACGGCGTATAGCTGCCGGCTATGAGCAGGTAGATGCAGCTGTGGTCGATGATGCGAAACACGCGCTTGGCGCGCGCGGGCTGAATCGCGTGGTAGAGCGTGGAGGCTAGGTATTCGAGGATAATGCTGACGCCGTAGACAATTGCCGCGGCCATGTGGGCCGGGCCTCCGCCGCGCAGGGCGGCGAATACGATCAGGAGCACCAGGCCCGCGATACCCAGCAGGCAGCCGACACCATGGGTGACGGAGTTCATGATCTCCTCACCCACCGTGTAGTGTGGAACGGCCGCGGTCTTGGGTCGCGGCTTAGAACTGTCGCTCGAATCGGACATGCCGGTTACATCCTCCAACGTAAAGAGTTCTCAACACTATATCAAAGCGTCTAGGTACGTGCGAAATTTGCACCATACGTGACCCTTTGTTTACCCATTCTTTGCCTGTTGACGCATCAACGGCGAACGTCCATAATGCGCTTGCATTAAATGTTGATGTATTAACATCTTATAGGAGAATACCGCATGGCTCAAAACGCACGTTCCCATCGAAAGCTCAAGATAGCCGGCATCGTTGCACTGGTGGTTGTCGTTGCGCTGCTCGGATTTGCCGGCAACTTTCTGTTTGACTTCGCGCTGAATCCCCGCGCGCCATACACCATGAAGATGATGCAGGATAGCAAGAACGACAAAGAAGGTGAGCAGCCGGATGCCGAGGATACCGAGGCGCGGGCATGGTTTAAAGAGAACCGCGAGAGCAGGAGCCTCACCGCGGACGACGGGACCGAGCTTGCCGCCTGGTATTTTGCTGCGTCGGAGAGCACGCACGACTACGCCGTCTGCCTGCATGGATATACCAACGAGCCCATCGGTATGGCCCGATACGTCAAGCGATTCCACGACCGCGGCATGAACGTACTCGCACCCGCCGCCCGCGCCCACGAGCGCTCCGGCGGCGACTATATCGGCATGGGCTGGCCCGAGCGGCTCGATGTCGTCGCATGGATCGAGCGAATCGTTCAGGCTGACCCCGAGGCGCGCATCTTGGTCTTTGGCGAGTCGATGGGTGCGGCAACCGCCATGAACGTCGCGGGGGAACCTCTGCCCGCAAACGTGAAATGCATTATCGAGGACTGCGGTTATACAAGTGTTTGGGACGAGTTTTCCCTGCAGCTCAAGGACGTGTTCGGCCTGCCCAGCTTTCCCTTGCTCGATGTAGCAAACTTGGTGTGCAACGTGCGCGCGGGCTACGACTTTCATAAGGCGAGCAGCGTGGAACAGCTTAAGCGCGCGACGGTTCCCATGCTGTTTATCCACGGTGACCAAGACACCTTTGTGCCGTACAGCATGCTCGACCAAAACTACGACGCGTGCGCCAGCAAGGTCAAGCAAAAGCTCACCGTCCATGGCGCCACCCACGCCAAGAGCGCGCAGGTCGACCCCGAACTCTACTGGAACACGGTCGACGACTTCCTCGACGAGTATTTTTAGGCAAAAAGCAACGTCTGGGGTTTTGTTGCCAAAAATCGGTTTGTGGTCGGCGCTATTCGATTTTCCTCGCACTTCCAAAAAGCCGCCCGTGGGCGCTGTGCTCACGGGCGGCTTTTGCTCAACTTACGCTACAAAGGCGCTTATTTTGTCCAATAGCTAGGCGCTACTTGACCTCGATAAGCTCGTACTTGCTCGTGCCCAGGCCGATCTTCTCGGCATGCGCGATGCACACTCGCCAGTCGGTGTCGGGATGCGTGATGCAGAAGGGATCCTTGGCCTGCTCGCCCTCCAGATGCTCGTGGTTGTGCTCCATCTTGGCCGCGCTATCGGTGAGCTCGGTGTTGGGCAGCGGCTCGGATGCCATGACGGCATCGGCGCAGGCCTGGTCAATGGCGACCGGGTCGAAGCTCGCGAACATGCCGATATCGTTGACGATAGGCGTGTCGTTTTCGGGATGGCAATCGCAGTTGGGGCTGATATCCATAGCCAGCGAAATGTGGAAACTGGGACGATCCTGGACAACGGCCTTGGTGTACTCGGCGATCTTACAGTTGAGCACGTCGGCCGCGGCTTCATAGCCGGGCTTGATGGCGTCCTGGTTGCACACGCCGATGCAGCGGCCGCAGCCCACGCAGCGATCGTGGTCGATGGCGGCCACGTGCACCGTGCGGGTGTTGCCGTTGGCAAGCTCGCGCTCGCGGGTATCGTCAAACGAAATGGCGTTGTGCGCGCAAATCTTTTCGCAGGCACGGCAGCCAATGCAGTGCTCGGCCGCGACGTTCGGCTTGCCGGCGGCATGCTGCTCCATCTTGCCGGCACGGCTGCCGCCCCCCATGCCCAGGTTCTTCATGGCGCCGCCAAAACCGGCCTGCTCATGGCCCTTAAAGTGGGTGAGGCTGATCACGATATCGGCGTCCATGAGCGCCTGACCAATCTTGGCCTCGTGTACGTACTCGCCGTCCTCGACCGGGACGAGTGCCTCGTCGGTACCCTTGAGGCCGTCGGCGATGATGATCTGGCAACCCGTGGCATACGGGGTAAAGCCGTTCTGGTAGGCGGTATCAATGTGCTCGAGCGCGTTTTTGCGGCTACCCACATAGAGCGTGTTGCAGTCGGTGAGGAAGGGCTTGCCACCCAGCTCCTTCACGACATCCGCGACGGCGCGGGCGTAGTTGGGACGCAAAAAGCTCAGGTTGCCCAGCTCGCCAAAGTGAATCTTAATGGCGACGAACTTGTTCTCAAAGTCGATCTGCTCAATTCCGGCGTGACGGATGAGGCGCTTGAGCTTGTCGAGCTGGCTCTCGCGAGCATGCGTGCGCAGGTTGGTGAAGTACACCTTAGCGGGTGCTGCGGGTGCAGTTGCGGTCATAGATCTATCCCCTCGGTCTATATGGCGTTACAGACATAGAGGATGGTACCAGTTAAAGCAGAGTTAAAGTCAAGTACGGAACCTAGTCATTGGGGACGTTCTTAAATGACCAGTCGCAAGGGACACTCTTTCGCCGCCCGGCAGTTAGGGACAGTCCTTGCCAGCCGGCCGGCGAGCCGACGAATGGCAAGGACTGTCCCCGATGGCTACTCCTGCACTTTGAGGGCTTCGGCCAAGCTGACGCGCTTGATGGAGCGCGTGTGCAGCAGTGCCACGACCAGGTAGGTCGCAAAGCCGATTCCTGCGCACGCCGCCATGGACCAAGCGGGCACGTAGATCTCGATATTGCCGTTGTAGGCGAGCAACATCGAGCGGAAGATGGCCGTGAGCGAGCCAATAATGACCGGCAGGCTCAGCACGAGCGACGCCACCACGCACAGCGTGATCGAGCGGATGTACAGATGCGAGATCTCGCCATCGCGATAGCCAAAGACCTTCATGTAGCTAATCGAACGGGCGCTGTGGTCGATCACAGCCTTGGTCAGCAGGTACATAAACAGCAGGAAGATAAACACCGCGAGCCCGACCATCATGCCGATCATTTTGCTCATCATGCCGATGAACTGGTCGCCCACGGCGCGCATGTCATCGGGCGTGGTGTCGCCGGCAAAGTAGCGCGAATCAAGGTCGAGCTTCTCATCGCTCACATAGCCGTTGAAGTAGGCCGCATCGTTGCCAAAGAGCTCGTTAAAGTCATCGATACTCATATAGATATTCATGTCCGACTTGGAGCCCCAGGCACAGTCCTTGCCCGCATACTCAAGGGAATAATTCTCGCCCTCATACTTGTCGCCGAGCGTGACCTTCTGGCCCTCGCTCCAGCCAAACTTGTCGAGCAGGCCGCCGCCAAAGACGACGTGTCCGTCGCCGACGTTGAGGCCTTTCCAATAGCACGAATCGGTTGAAATGCCGTAGACGGAAATCGTCTCCTCGCCATTCCCATCGCCTCGGTCGTATTGCAGCTGGTAGACGGCGTATTTCTCGGCCTGTGCGATTGCGCCCGCGCCGTTATCGGTCGTATTGACCGGGTGGATATCGTCGTTGTCGGTGTCAATCTTAGAGGCCTTGTCAATCAGGTCGATAGCCTCGTCGCGGTTGCAGCCGAGGGCATCGGCAAGGTCATCGAGGCGCGCATAAAGCGCATCCTTCTTGTCCTGGACCTTGGCGAGCGCGTCCTGCGCCGCGGCCAGGCTCTCGGCAGACGGAGCGCTGGTCGCGGCATCGGCTGCCGCCTGCGCTGCATCGGCCGCGTCGTCAAGCTCGTCATCGGCATCCTGAGCGGCAGAAAGCAGTGCGCCGTCAACCGACTGCAAACGCTCGAGTGCCGACCACTGCTCGCGCTCCTCGGCAGTGCCCTCGAGCTCCAGCGGCGCCTTGAGCGTGTACTGGTGCTCGGCGACCAGGCTTGTCTCGAGGTTGTCCGCATAGTGCGTCATCGTGGGCAGAATCGCCAGGCCAAAGAGCAGCAGTAGCGACGCAAATGCAATGCCCACGAAGAGCGTGGCGAAGTTGCCCAGATTGCGCAGGAAGATACGCAAGCGGAAGCGGGAAACAAAACCCATGCGCTCCGGCAGTTGCATACCACGCTTGGTACCCGACTTGCCGCTCGCCTCGTGACGAAGGAACTGCAACGGCGTCTTGCCCATTTTGCGGAGCAGACCCACCAGCGTGATGAGGATGAGCGCGGCGGCGGGAACCACGGCGCACTTCACAAAGATTTCCCAGCTCCAGTACACCTGGAAGGGCGGCAGACTGTACGAGCCGTAGTAGAGGCTGCGCATGGGCTCGGTAAAGAACACAACGCCGAGCGCAGTGCCCAAAAGCGCCGCGACCACGCCCACGATGGCGGGAAGTGCCAGGTAGTGCAGCACGATCTCGCGGCGGCGGTAGCCGCTGGCGAGCAGCGTGCCGATAATGGCGCTCTCCTCCTCGATGGTGGCGTCGGTGAGCACCACAAAGACAAACGCCATGATCACGATGATGATGTCGAGCAGCGTCATCCACATCGTGGAGTCGCCGTCCACGTCGTCGCGCGCGTAGCCAATACCCTGGTTGGAATCGGCGTCGATGAGGTCATCCACGCGTGCATCGGCATCGGTGAGCGCCTCCACCATATCCTGCTCCGCATCGACGCGATCCGCGGTGGAGAGATCGCGATCGGTAAAGGTAAAGGAGTAGGTGTAGGCAGGCGCGCCGCCGGCGTCCTTAAGCGCGGCAAAGCCGGCGTCGGTGACCTCGGCCACACCGTACGTGATGGTGTTCACCGTAAAGTCCGAATTGTTGAGGAACAGCGCCTGGCTATCGGGCTGGGTCATGATGCCGCAGATGGTGTAGGTGCGACCCTCGAGCTCGACTTTATCGCCCACGGACAGGTTGTTATTGGTGGCGAAGACACGGTCGATTGCCACCTCGTCGTCCGCCTTAGGCCGCCTACCTTCGCAGTAGGACGCGATATCGACCTTGGTGCGGTGCGCATAGGTGCGCAGCGTGCGCTTGGTGCCGTCGTCGCCGGACGCCTTTTTGATGATGGCGTCGATGGAGAAATTCTTGTAGAGCGTGACGCCGCCGACGTCGTCGGCCGCGTCCTCGGCTGCCTTGAGTTGTTCCTCGGTCGCCTCGAAGGAGGTGGTCACGCGGCCGTCCTCAATCGTGTACGCATCGCGCATGTCATCGATAAGGCAGCCGATGGAATGCGCCGCGAGCAAAAAGCCCGAGGTGAGAGCGATACTTCCACACATAAGCAAAAAGATGCCCAGGTACTTGCCGATATTGCGGCGCAGCTCGCGTGGAAGACGTTTTGCGAGAGGTGTCATGGCGCCGCCTACCAATCGAGCTCGGCGGCCGAGACGGGCGACTCGTTGAGCTCATCCTCGACGATGCGCCCGTCGCGCAGGCGCAGCACGCGATTGGCCATGCGCGCGATGGCGGCATTGTGGGTGACAATGATGATGGTGCAGCCGTAGGTGCGGTTGACATCCTCCATGAGCTGCAAGATTTCCTTGGACGTCTTATAGTC
>DBFBFY010000022.1:0-3054 GCA_048201615.1 Collinsella sp. | reverse complement strand
CGCATGTAGGAAGGACATCATGGAAAGCCGCAAGCCGTATCTCGCCACCCTGCCCGGACTCATCCTGGGCTGTCTCGTTTGCTGCGCGCTCTGGGGCTCCGCCTTCCCCTGCATCAAGATCGGCTACGGCCTCTTTGGCATACCCGCGCACGACAGCGCCTCGCAGCTGCTCTTCGCGGGTCTGCGCTTCACCCTTGCCGGCATACTGGTCATTGTTGGCATGAGCGTGGCCCAGCGCCGTCCGCTCGTTCCGCAGGCGCGTGATATCAAGCCCATCTGCATCTTGTCGCTCTTCCAGACCATCGGCCAGTACTTCTTTTTCTACCTTGGTCTCTCGCGTGCCAGTGCCATGTCGAGCTCCATCATCGAGGCCAGCGCCAACTTCCTAGCCATCCTCTTTGCCGCCCTGGCGTTTCGCACCGAAAAGCTCGATGCGGCCAAGGTGCTCGGCTGCGTGCTGGGCTTTGCCGGTGTCGCGCTCGTCAACCTTTCGGGCGCGGACGGCACCTTTGGCTTTGCGCTCGACGGCGAGGGCTTTATCCTGGCCTCCACCGTCGCGGGTGCCCTTTCGACCTGCCTGATCGGTATCTTCTCGCGTGAGCACGACGGCGTCTTGCTTGCCGGGTGGCAGTTCTTGGTCGGCGGCCTGGTCCTTACCGCCATCGGCTTTTTGATGGGTGGCGCGCTCTCCCCCACGGCGATTGCCCCCGCCATCGCGCTCATCATCTACATGGCGCTTATCTCCGCGGTCGCCTACTCGCTGTGGTCGCGCCTGCTTGCCGTCAACCCCGTCAGCCGCGTCTCGGTCTTTGGTTTTATGAACCCCGTCTTTGGTGTGCTGCTGAGCGCGCTGCTGCTCGGCGAGGGCGCTGGCACGAGCCCCGTTACCGTCATCGTTGCCCTGCTGTTGGTCTGCGGTGGCATCATCATCGTCAACAAACCCAAAAAGGCCTAACGAACTGCCCTTATTTAGTCGAGGGGATTCACATGCTTTAGCTTAATGGAGTACATCGGTGAGCTGAGGGCCGCAACGCACGCCAGCGTTCGCTTTTTTCTAGCGTATCTGGACGCCGGCTTTCTTTTTCTCGGCCTTGACGCGGTAGAGCTCCGCATCGGCAGCGCGAAGTAAGTCTTGCCAGGTATCGACACCATCACCGACCCGTGCATAGCCGATGGACATCCGCAACAGATATGGCACCTCGGCACGAGCGAGCTCGTCGTTAATCGCCGAACACAGGTCTATGATGTCCTGTTCCGCCGCTGCCTTCTGGAGCACCACGAACTCATCGCCGCCATAACGTGCGATAAAACCACCAGACGCCGAGCAGACCTCTTTGAGCGTAGCAGATATGACCTGGAGAGCATGGTCGCCCTCCACATGTCCATACCGGTCGTTAATCTGCTTAAAGCCGTCGGCGTCCATCATAAGCAGATACACATCTTCGGCCTGATCCACATTTGAAAAGAGCGACAGCATATAGGTCTCAAAACGGTTGCGATTGTTGAGGCCAGTCAACGGGTCGGTCGAGATCAGCTGCTCCTGGTAGATGATGTAGAGCAGCAGGATGCTCAGCGTTATACCGACGCAAAGGCCCGGCACCGAAAACAAAACCTGGAAGGTACCGCCCACCAGAGCGGGAACCGCAAAAAAGGCGAGGGTGCGATAAATGGCCTTCTTTTGCAGACTTTCGACTTTTCGAGTCTGAATAAAGGCATGCAAAGACGTATATATGATGTAGCAGTAGCTAACGATAGGTTGAATCATATAAAGCGCTCCGCGACGATATACGCCCCGCGCATCGATATAGAACATAGTGTGCGTCCAGTAGCTGGTAAATGCCAGCACGACCACCAATACGGTTGGCAACGTCACGAGCGCCACCCTATAGCGCGCGGTCAAAAGGCGAGAGCCCTGCACTGTCTCGGAATAGAAAAACCAAATGAGGCACGCGATGGCGAACAGCGAAAACGAGACCGCGTTGGAAATCCAGTTGGCCGTGATGCCTACAGGAGTGCTCACGCCGTCCGAGAGCGTCCAGATCATATCGAAGAAAATGTAGGCAGCAGACGTGTAGCCCAGCATGCTAAACAAAAGCTGCTGGGTGCTCGAGAACAGGGAGCGACGGCTTCGTGCGGCAAGCCCGATAAGAACAATCATGCATAGCAGGAATATCTCGATCTTGAGTGCCTTAACCACTAGACGCCATCCCTTCAATATCCAAGTGGTCAGAATCGCCCAATTAGAATCTGGGCAATAAACACCCCTTACTCCACAGGGGTAAAGGGAATAATAGCAGAGCGCCCGAACGTCACTGCAAGACAGCTTTCGTTCGGGCGCCTATACGGCGCGAATTGCACACGCCGGCTTGATTGACTCGCGTCGACGATTACTCGCCGTCGATGTCGGTCGCGACGGCCTCCTCAATAGCCTCGACGCCTTCGACCGACAGGTCCTCTTTGCCGTGGCAAAACTTCTTGTCGACCCAGCCGGTCAGAATCGGAGCCATGATTGCCGTGATGATAACGGCGGTGGCGATCTGAGCGTACGCGGTGGGCGCAAGCTCGGCGTAGCGCGGTGCGACCTCGGCGAGGGCGACCGGCGTGGTCATGGCCGTGCCGGCGATAGTGGAGCAGGCAACGGCCGCCTTACCGTTACCACCGCACAGGCGCTCGAACGCAAAGGTGATGGGACCGACGATAAAGAGCGTGATGAGGCCCAGTAGGATGCCCGAAATACCGCCGGTGATAAAGCTCGAAAGGCTCATGGATGCACCGAGCTGAAAACCGATGACGGCGATCGCGGGATTGGCGCCGGGGACCAGCAGGTTCTTGATGAACGGGAAGAGGTTGCCCAGAACCATGCCGATAACAAGCGGCAGGATGGATCCGATGATGGTGCCGACGGGGATGTTAGCGAGACCCGAGACACCGAGGATGATCATGGTGACGGCGGGGCCGGCCGTAAAGAACAGGATACCGACGGCGCCCTGCTCGGACTCATCGCCAAACTCGCCCATGATGCCCGTATAGAGCGCCATGTTGCAAAACGTAATG
>DBFBFY010000021.1:0-9424 GCA_048201615.1 Collinsella sp. | reverse complement strand
GACCAATCAACAAAAAGGCGCCCCCGCATAAGCGAAGGCGCCCAATGCGCGCGTTTTGGGCGATAAAGCCCTTATGCCTGCTGATAGTGCAGGTGCTTCTCGTCGATATCGGCCAGGTCGCGGTCGAGGTAACGGCGCGCGAGCCAGTTAGCCATGGGAAGGTTCTGGTCCAGGTAGTTGCCGCACTCCTCGGGAGCGGCACCGGGGACATCGCCCTCAAAGTCGGCGACAAACTCGAACAGCTCACGCACGAGCGGCAGGATCTCCTCGCTCGTCACCTCGCCAAACACAACGAGGTAAAAGCCCGTGCGGCAGCCCATGGGGCCAAAGTAGACAATGCGGCCCGACCACTCGGCATGATTGCGCAAGAACGTTGCACCCAGGTGCTCGATGGTGTGGCACTCGGCGGTGTTCATGACCGGCTCCTTGTTGGGCGTGGTCAGGCGCAGGTCAAACGTGGTGACGGCAGCACCGGTCGCCGGATCGCGGTCGATGCGGCTCACATACACGCCGGGCTCAAGCAGCAGATGATCAACGGAAAAGCTGGCGATGCGCTCCATGGCAGATCCTCTCGATAGTCAAATTGGGACGGGGCTCTTTTAGCTGGTTCGAATGGTCGTACCAATCATACCAGTCAAAAAAGCCCCGTCCAAAAAGACAACTTAGCCAAGGACACGGGCCATACGCGTCTTGAACTCGGACAGGAAGCGCGGAGCATCCACGGTCAGTGCCACAAGCGCGCTCTTGTCCGGATCGGACAGGCGGCGCTCATCGCAGATGGTGCGACCGCGGTACTCGCCCAGCAGATCAACACGCAGGTTGCAGCCGAGCGCACCTACGAGCGTGGGGTCGATCGCCACGGCAACGGCCAGCGGATCGTGCAGCGCACAACCACCCAGGTAGGGTGCGTTCATCTCGTACGAGCCAATGTAGTGCTCGACCATGCTCGCAAATGCGCAGCCCGCCATGGTGCCCGAGCCCGTCCAGCCGGCAATGTCGCGGCGTGTGAGCACCACGCGATGCGTCACGTCCAGACCCACCATGGTGAGCTTACGGCCCGAGCGCAGCACCGCGTCGGCTGCCTCGGGGTCGCTCGCCATATTGGCCTCGGCGCCCGCGCTCACGTTGCCGGGCACGGTAAGGGCGCCGCCCATCACGACCACGCGGCCGATGGACATCATCGCCGCCGCATCGCGCTCCAGGGCGAGCGCCAGGTTGGAGAGCGGGCCAGTCGCTACGTAGACCAGATCGGGACCATAGGTGCGCGCGGCATCGATCAGATAATCGACCGCAGCGTTGCCGTCGGCCGAGGTCGCCCCCACCGGCTCGTAGGGCGACGCGGGCACGCTCGCGCCGCCGATGCCGTTCTTGCCGTGAATGAGCGCGGTGGACGCCGGCGGCGTATAGGGCTCAGTCGCCTGCAGAGGACGGTCGGCACCCAGGTACACCGGAACCTCGGGGCGACCCAGCAGATCGAGCACCGCAAGGCAGTTGTGCGCCGATTGCTCGACGCGCACGTTGCCAAAGCACGTGGTGATGCCCACGAGCTCCACCTCGGGGCTCGCGATGGCATAGGCCAGCGCCATCGCATCGTCCACACCCATATCCAGATCAAGGATCAGCTTCTTGGTTGTCATTGTTCTACTCCGCTTCTCCGTCTTTATCGTTTAACCAAACCAATGTTCAACTTCGGCGCGCGTGGGAATCGATTGCTGAGCGCCCAGGCGCGACACCGTCACTGCCGAGGCGCGAGCACCCGCGGCCATGCACTCAAAGAGCGGCAGGCCCTCTAGGCGAGCCGCCGCCAACGCGCCGATAAACGTATCGCCGGCGGCCGTGGTATCGACTACCGTACTCGAAAGTGCCGGCATGCGCAGCAGCTCACCGCCATCGCCGAGCGTAACCGAGCCGGCACCGCCCAACGTGATGACCGCAGCCCCGGCACCCTTGTCGAGCAGCGCATTGAGCGCCGCGACGCAGCTTGCATCATCCGTGGGCAGAATGCCCGTCAGAACCTGGCACTCGGTCTCGTTGGGGCAGACCAGGTCGACCGCAGGCCAGACCTCCGCAGGCAGCTCGCAGGCAGGCGCTGGATTAAAGACCGTATAGAACCCCAGCTCGTGAGCACAAACAAGCGCCTCGGCCGTCGCCGCAAGGTCACATTCGCCCTGGGCGATAAAGACGCTTCCGGCAGCCGGGGCAATCTCGCTGGCGTCGCCGTCGAGCTCATGGGCCACCAGACGCCTCAGCGCGCGGGCAACGTCCGCGCCCGCAAGCGCATGGTTGGCGCCCGGTGACAGTACGATGCGGTTGTCGCCCTCGCAGCGAATGATGGTCGCCGTTCCCGTCTCCACGTCATCGCGATGCACTACAAAGTCACAGTCCACGCCGGTGTCTTGGAGCCCCACCACGAGCGATGCGCCGAACGCGTCGCGACCGACCGCGCCGATCATGTGCGTGCACGCGCCCATACGCGCGGCAGCTACGGCCTGATTGGCGCCCTTGCCGCCGGCGTTGGTGATAAACCCGCTGCCGCCGACGGTCTCGCCCGCACGCGGTATGCGCTCGCACGCCACCGAAAGGTCCATGTTCATGCTGCCGAACACCGCAACGATGCCGCGATCTGCCATGGAAACCTCCTCATCTGCGGGCCTTATGCCCACCGTCGGCCGTCGATCGTGCACTCTCGCACCCCCTATAACTTTAGTTCACTTTGATGTGGACGCGCGCTTGAGGTTGCGCCAGCAGCAAGCATTCACAGGAGCAGGCAGCTACAATGAATACGTGCTGATTATTCTCGTCATTGGATGATGTTTTATGGAACAATTCTCGCAATCGGGCTCGCGCGGTCGACGCCGCACGGGCAACGAGCCGGCGCCGCACGAACGCGTGAAGAGCGAACGCCGTGCCAACGAGCCGCGACGCACCACGAGCCCCCATCGCGCTTCTGCCAACAACGCGGGCCGCGCCAACACTCCCGCCGCGGAGCAGACGCCTGCTCGCCCCAAGTCCCGCTACATCCCTGCACTCGACGGCCTGCGTACGCTCGCCGTCGTCGCGGTGGTGCTCTATCACCTTAACCTCACGTGGGCTCAGGGCGGCCTGCTCGGCGTCACGATCTTCTTTGTGCTTTCGGGCTATCTGATCACGCGCTTGCTGCTCAACGAAGTCGCTAAGACCGGCCGCATCGACCTCAAGAGCTTCTGGATCCGCCGCATCCGTCGCCTGGTCCCCGCCGTGGTGACCGTCGTGGTGGTGACCTGTGCTCTGTGCACCGTCTTCAACCACGTGATGCTCACCAAGATGCGCCCCGACATCCTGCCGTCGCTGTTGTTCTTCAACAACTGGTGGCAGATTGCCCAAAACGTCTCGTACTTCAATGCTCTGGGCGACCCCTCGCCGCTCACGCACTTTTGGTCGCTTGCCATCGAGGAACAGTTCTACCTGATTTGGCCGCCACTGCTGTTTGCCATGGTATCCATGCATGTGAGCAAACCCAACACGCGCCGCGTGGTTCTGGGCCTTGCCGCGGTATCTGCCCTCGCCATGATGGTGCTCTATAACCCCGCCGCCGACCCCAGCCGCGTGTACTACGGCACCGACACCCGTGTGTTCTCGCTGCTGCTGGGTGCCTGGATGGCCTTTATCCCCGATCGCGACCTGGCGCCGGTGCGTCTCGCTCGTCGTTTGGGGCTCAATCGCCTAGCTGGCGCCGCCAAGCACGGCAAGAACGCCGAGGGCAAGCCTGGCGAGAAGGCCGACGAAGCAGCCGAGACCGCCCCGGCACAGCCGAGCGCCCTCGTGCGTTTTTGGTCCTCGCCCGCATCCATCGATGTGTTGGGCGTCGTGGGTCTGGTTGGCCTTGCCGCCATGGTCGCGCTCACCAACGGCTACACCGCCTTCCAGTATCGCGGAGGCACGCTGCTGTGCTCGATCCTCACACTCATGGTCATCGCGGCCTGCGTGCAGCCCCAGGGAATGGTTGCCCGCGCGCTATCCGCCGAGCCACTCGTGTGGGTTGGCAAGCGCTCCTACAGCATCTACCTGTGGCACTATCCGCTGCTGCTCCTCATGAACCCGGTCGCCAACATCAACGATACGCCGTGGTGGCAGTACATTTTGCAGGTGTTGTTGGTGGTCGCCGTGGCAGAGTGCTGCTATCGCTTTATCGAGACTCCGTTTAGGAAGGGCGCCTTTGGGCGCACCGTCGCCGAATTCCGCGATGGCACCACCACGCCCGCCAACTGGGCACGCACGCACATCCCTGTCTGCGCAGCCTACGCTGTCGTGTTGGTCGTTGCACTGGGCGGCCTGATCTTTGTGCCCGAGACGTCTGCGCTGAGCGGCGAGGGCGCCGAAGTTCTGAACAAGGAAGCCAAGAACACCGCGCCCACCGACCAGCAGGCGGCCGACGACACCGACAAGGACAACGACGGCTTCCCCGATGGCTCCTACGATCTGCTTATGATCGGCGACTCCGTGTCGCTGCGTGCCGTAGACACCTTTGACGGCGTGTTCCCGCACAGCCATATCGATGCCGAAAAGGGCCGCCAGTTTGATGCGGGGCGCGCGACATTTGAGGGCTATATCCAGCAGAACCTTGCCGGCAAGATCGTGGTCTTTGCCCTGGGCACCAACGGCTTGGTAACCGACGACCAGATCGACGCCATCATGGCCGATGCGGGAGATAAGCGTATTGTGGTGTTTGTGAACACGCGCAGCCCGCAGCCGTGGGTTGGCTCTACCAACCAGGCCATCGCCAACGCCGCCACGCGCTACAAGAACGTGCGCGTTATCGACTGGTACGGATACAGCGCCAACCGCAACGACCTGTTCGATGGCGATGGCACGCACCTATCGACCACTGGCGTGACTGAGTACCTCAACTTGATCCACGACGCAGTCAAGAAGGACCTGCCCGTGCATCCCGAGGATCACGTCAACGATCCGCAGCCGGCAGCCGTCAAGTCTGCCACCGACGCACTCATCAATGCGCTTGCCTTCAAGCCGCACAAGTTGGGCACCGACAAGTAACCTGCAGCGCAAACTTCCCACATCCGGAGGGGGCGTCTGCCACGGCAGACGCCCCCTCCGGCAGTTAGGGACGTTCCTTATGTACCGGTACCTAGGGACACTCCTGGCGCAGCCAATGAAGACCTCTACGGATGAATTCCAGGCCGCTCCGTCGCTCCAGACATCGTTTCCGCGCCTCGCGCCTGCCCCAAACAATCAAAACAAGCCCTTTTCGCCGCACCCTCAAAGGTCTGTGGGCAAAAAAGGGCAAATATGAGTACTGTTACCATTTTAGTAGCAGGCAAAACCACCCAAAATGACGTCCGAGCGAACCCTACAACCCCCTAAAGCAGCCAACCTGACTGGTTTAAGGCGTATTGGAGCCAATTTTAATGAACATACTATAGGTTATGTTTATTATCTTCTTGAATGTAAATGCTATTCACTTAGCAACAGTACTCATATTTGGCATTTTTTGCCCACTGCCATATAACTAACACCCTATAGCAGACAAAAACAGCCCGCAGCCCATCGCTGCGGCCTGTTTGGAGTCCAAAAGAGGCGCTAAGCGCTGTAACCCATCGCCTGCAGAACAAACATGACGACCGTGAGCACCGTAATCACACCGATAGTCGCCCAAGTGAGCACATTCCACACGCGGCCGTTGCGGTTAGTGCCCATAATGTGACGGTCAGCGGCAATAACCACCTGGAACACCAGAACCACGGGCAGTAGCACGCCATTGATGACCTGCGAGGTCATCATAATCTGGAACAGATCGACGCCGGGCATAAGCACCAGCACGGCAGAGATACCGATGATGGCCGTAATGATGCCGCGGTAAACCGGGGCCTCGTCCCAGCTGCGGTCGGCACCGCGCTCCCAGCCAAATGCCTCGCAGATAGCGCTCGACGTAACGCCCGGCAGCACGCAGGCGGCCAAGAAGCTCGCCGCGACCAGGCCCGAGGCAAACAGTACCGTGGACCACTGACCCGCAATAGGCTCCAGCGCGCGGGCAGCATCGGCGGCATCGCTAATCTGAATACCCGCCGGGAACAACACCGTACCGGTCGTGATGATAATAAAGCCGGCAATGATATCGGCGGCAAGCGAGCCGCTCACAGTATCGATGCGCTGCAGCACGATATCGTCCTCGCCCGCGTTCTTATCGACCACGTTGTTCTGCGCCAAGAAAATCATCCACGGCGCGATGGTGGTACCGATCGTTGCGACCACGAGCGACACGTAGCTGGGGTCATTTTGAATGTTAGGCACGACCAGGTCGACCGCGACCTCACCCCAGTTGGGGCCAGCCATGAACGCGGCGACAATATAGGTCACGAACACGCAGCTCACCAGCAGCAGAATCTTCTCGATGCGCTGGAAACTACCCGACATGGTAAGCATCCACACCAGCAGCGCCACCAACGGCACCGAGATGCTCGCCGGCACGCCAAAGAGGGCAAGGCCGCTCGCAATACCCGCAAACTCCGAAATGGTCACGGCTGTGTTGGCGATCAACAGCGCCGCCATAGCAAGTACACTCTTGCGCACGCCAAAGCGCTCGCGGATGAGCGATGCCAGGCCCTTGCCCGTGACGCAGCCGCAGCGCGCCGCGGTCTCCTGCGTCACGATGAGCAGCACAGTCATGACGGGAAGCATCCAGAGCATCTTGTAGCCATAGCTGGCGCCCGCGCTGGAATACGTTGCAATGCCGCCGGCGTCATTGCCCGAAAGCGCCGCCAGCAGACCGGGACCCATAGCGCCAAAGATGGCCGCGATGGTCAACTTTTGCTTGGTGCCCGACTTTTGCTTGGTATTTTGCACGCGACCACCTAACCAATGACCGACATGGTGAGCAGCACCGCAGCGGCGCAGTACGCTACGCACGAGATCATGACGGCAATAACGTTCATGGCGGTGCCCGACGTGTTGAGGTCATGCTCGTCACGCCAGAACAGCACCATCAGGTAAATCACGGCGCTCATGTTGCCAACCAGGCAAATGATGGCAGCGATATTAAAGGACCCGGTAAAGAGTTGCTCCTCAAACATGGGCGCATCGGGGAACGCGGCGGTGCGCACCAGCTGGGCGCACAGGTAGGTCACGAGTGACAGAATCAGGCCCATGCCCGTGCTCTGGAAGAAGAACCCCAGATACGGCTTGGGCTCGTCGTCGTGACCGTCATACTCCAAGAAGTAGTTCTTGACAAACGACACCATGCGCGAGGCAGCAAGCAGCACGAGCGGCATGGCGCACATGGGGAACACCACCAGATGCGCGGAGCCGAGCGCCGTCCCCAGCACCGTTGCCATGATGCACGAGGCAATGCCCCACACGACAACCCAGTACTGGCGATGCACAAACCAGCTGAGCACGTTCGTCGAGTCGTCCGACGCGCTATCGCCCGAGCCGACACCGGCGATCTGCAGGTCCTCCTGATGCTCCTCGGCGATAACGTCCATGGCGTCGTCGAAGGTCACGATGCCCAGGATATGACGGTTCTCGTCGCAGACAGGGATGGCAACCAGGTCGTACTTGGTCATCTCGTCCGTCACGTCTTCCTGGTCCTCGTCGGGCGACACGTAGACCAGGTCGCGATAGGCGAGCTGGCCCAGCGTGGCATCGCGGTCGGCCACGATCAACGTGCGCAGCGAGAGCACGCCGGTGAGCATGCCGCTCGGATCCTCGGTATAGACGTAATAGACACTCTCGAAGTCCTCATCGAGTTTGCGAATCGCCTCGATGGCATCACCGACCGTTGCCGTGGCGGGCAGGGAGACAAACTCCGAGGTCATGATGCGGCCGGCGGTGTTGTCCT
The DNA here is from genome assembly GCA_048201615.1 of Collinsella sp. Classification (GTDB taxonomy): domain Bacteria; phylum Actinomycetota; class Coriobacteriia; order Coriobacteriales; family Coriobacteriaceae; genus Collinsella. The sequence goes on along the minus strand of DBFBFY010000021.1, from coordinate 1,590 downwards.
CGTAGCCCAGCAGATTACGAATCGCCTTCTCCTCCTTGACGCCCATCAGGCGCAGGAGCTTCTCGGCCTTCTCATAATCGAGTTCGTCGATCAGGTCGGCAGCGTCGTCCGGGTCCATCATGGCCAGCATCGACGATGCGTCGGTATCGGACAGGCCCTCGAGCATCTCGGTCATAAGCTCGTCGTCATCGAACTCCGAGATGGCCTCGGCGGCCTGTGCCGTATCGAGCTGCGCGAACACCTGCGCGCGCAGGCGCGGGTCGAGCTGCTCGATAATGTCGGCAATGTCGGCAGGATGCAGCTCGCCAAGCGTCTTGTGCGACACCGAGAGCTGGATGTTCTTAGTCGAGCGATCGAGCAGGTCCATGTAAGACCAGGCGATAATGTCCTCGCTGAGCGGTTTGCCCAGATGCTTCATAAAGCCCTCGACGACATGCTCGAGTGTGGGGCTGATCGCGCGCAGCAGACCGCGGGCGCCGACCTCGGCACCCAGCAGGCGCAGCTGATTTTCGCCCGACATGGAAAACTTGATGTCGTTTACGCGCACGACCTTCATGCCCTGCGTGTCGACAATCTGCTTGTTAAGCACGTCGCGGGCAAGCAAGAGTTCGGTCGGCTGCAGGTACGAAAAACGGATTTCGGTGGCCGACGTCTTAAGGTGTACACCCGTCTCGTCGATACGGTCGACCCATTTGCGCCAGCTGATCATAAACGGCGTCTTGCCGGGACCGCGGAACGCGAGCGACGTCACGTGCGGAAAAACTTCGCCGGTAGCAATACCAAAATCGTTCACCACGCCGAGCTTTTCTCCATCGACGTCCAAGACCGGCAATTTGAGCATCTCACTCAGATAATTCAATGGTGCTCCCCATCATTATTCCTCCGGACGCGGCCGCATGTGCGACGTCCGGGGGCTTCTGGATATGTATACGCATGCGCGGGCGGCACGCCGCTCGACGCTTACACCCCGTGCATGCGCAAAAAGCACCTGCATGGGGTCATCGACTGTATGGTCGAGGTTTGGATTTCACCTGTAACCTTTCTCTTGACCCTCATTAACCGCAGTAACTATAGCATCAGCATCGCCCTGCGGCATCGAATTTATGCGCTGCACATTGCAGGCATACCAAACGCTGACGCATCCGTGACATAGTCATTGGGGACGTTCTTAAATGACTACCCAATGACTACTCTGTGGTATCTTCGTCCTCGGCAAGCTGGGGGAACACGGCGTCCTTGGGCATGGTGACCTTCGTCAGCGAGGTGAGCTTTTTGCTCAGCGACGTGTCCGTCTTGACCAGGTCGCTGAGCGTCACGATCTTGTAGCCGTCGGCAATGAGGCCGTCGATAATCTGCGGCAGCGCCTCGAGCATCTGCTCGGCGCATTCGTCTCTATCGGTGAGCAGCACGATATTGCCCGGCGTCACCGAATCGAGCACCGTCGAGACCTGCTCGTCGGCACCGTTGAGCAGCCAGTCGCCCGAGTCAATATTCCACGAGACCACGGCGGAGACCAGGTCCATCGCATCAATCCAGTTTTGCTCGTCAAAGGCAGCGTAGGGAGCACGCAGCAGCATCGTCTTCACGCCG
>DBFBFY010000020.1:0-2709 GCA_048201615.1 Collinsella sp. | reverse complement strand
CACCAATCACCCTGGCAGCATACAATCCATCAGGCGCCCCTTACGCGGGCGCCTTTTACATGGGGAGATGATTCACATGCAGATCAACAAGGTCGCTTTTATCGGCAAGGGCGGCGTCGGCCTGCTCTACGGCAGCATGATCGCCAGGGCGCTCGGCAACGACGCCGTCGAATACGTTATGGATGACGCACGTTTTGAGCGTCACGCGAGCGATGCGCTCACCGTCAACGGCAAGCCCTGTGCGCTCAAATCCGTCCGTGTCAGCGAGGCAGTGCCCGCCGATCTGGTCATTCTCACGGTCAAGACCACTGGACTCGATGTGGCGCTCAAGACTATGGAGCGCGTCGTGGGGCCCAATACGCTCATCGCCTCGCTGTGCAACGGCATTACGAGCGAGCAGAAGATTGCCGAGCGCTTTGGCTGGGAGCATACCGTTCTTGGTATTTGCCAGGGCATGGACGCCGTGTTCCTCAACGGAGAGCTCACCTTTACCAATGCGGGCGAAATCCGCTTTGGCGCGGCGGCCGGCACCGAGCTCGCAACCGTCACCGCCATCGACGAGCTCTACACGCGCTGCGGCATCGCCCATACCGTCGAGAGCGACGTTGCGCACCGCATGTGGGCCAAACTCATGCTCAACGACGGCATCAACCAGACGTGCATGGCCTACGGCGGGACCTACGGAAGCGCCACGGAGCCGGACTCCGAGCAGCGTCGCTGCTTTGTTTCTGCCATGCGCGAAACGCTTGCGGTCGCCAACGCCGAGGGCATTGAGCTGACCGAGGCAGACCTGACGCAGATGGTGCACCCCATCGAGGGAATCAACCCCACCGGTATGCCCTCGATGGCGCAGGACCGCATCGCGCAACGAAAAACCGAAGTCGAGGAGTTCGCGGGCACCATTTGCCGCCTGGCCGTCAAACACGATATCCAAGTGCCGCAAAACGATTGGCTCTATCAGCGCATCCGCGATATCGAGAAAAGCTGGTAACGCCCGGCTCACCACGTCAACAGGCTCAACAGCAAAGCCGCCGCAAGGGAACCTTTCCCCTGCGGCGGCTTTCATCTTCGTCTATGTCCGGCAGCAACCTCACAACAGTTAGCGTTGCGACTCAGGCACCTCGTCCTCGCCATCGCGGCAAAGAACTACACCCGCACTTCCCAGCAGCGCAGCCGCGATCAACGCACCGACCACGATAGAGGCAGCCCCACAAGACCCCTGCATACCCGCGACGAGCGCGGCCGTAGGACCAAGGCAACCAAGCGTCAATGCAACGGCGGCAACGGCGATATCTCGAGCGTTCACAAGACCACTTCCTCCACGAGAAAGACTTTGTTTCTCGTGACTTAGTGTGCCCCGCGCCCATATGCGCGGCGTACTGCCACGGTAAGCGCTCTGTTAACTCAAGCACGCACAAAAAACGGGCGCCCTTACGTTGCCCAAAGGCTCGGTAAAGACGCCCGCCCGTCATGTCCTATTGGCTTATGGCAGATTACCAACCGGTATAGTAGTCGGTGGTTCCGGCAGCGCAGCCGGAGTCATAGACCTTGCACTCACCCTTGGAGCCGGTAAACGTGGAGCCTTGGGCCTTATCGCCCGCGGCCACGACGTAGTAGCCATCGGAATCGCGCCAAAAGCCCTCGGAATCCTGCGTCCATTCGCCCGTGCGGTGATGGTAGAGTACGTTGCTGCTGTAATAAGTCTCGCGGCGGCCGTTATAGTTATTGACGCCGCTCGAGCGCGTCAGGCCCGAGCCGTTCGCGTAATACGCAGCAGACGCGTAAGACGAGCCGGAGCCGGCGTTGTAATACGATGCCTGAACGGCCTCAGCGGCCTCTGCTTCGGCTGCGGCAGCCTCGAGCGCCTCGCGCTTGGCATCCTCAAGCGTGGAGCGAAGCTCGTCGAGCTCGGTCGACTTGGCGTCGACCTCCCCCATCGTCAACAGGCTACCCGCACCGTCGATGCAACCCTGCAGCACAGCGCGCTCGTCATCGGTAGCATAGTCGCCATACATATTCATAATGATCTGAGCGCGCATCTCCAGGGAGTCGCGCTTTGCCCCCATCGAGGCATTCCACTCCTGCATAGAGCCATAACCATCGCCGCGGTAGTCGACGGGCTGCACCAGCGTCGCCTCGGACGGCGTAGATCCGACCGTATCGGATAGTGTTGCCGCGTGGGCATCAGTTGCGCCGGCGCCCACCAAAAGTGCCACGGTCAGAGCGGCGGAAAGGGCCGCGGCTTTCGGTTTTCGTGAATCGATCCTCATGTAGCTGGAAACCTCCGTAGTGTGTTTTTGCTGCGTTTGAGCTGCGTGTGATTCGATTGCGCTGCATAGTACCCCGAGCAAATCGCGACCTGCGGTTTTACTCAAAAGGCGCACGTCAATTGCGTAAAACTCACATCCTCTTAACAGGAGTTTTCCACAACTCGAATGCATAAAGCGTGCCAAAAACCCTGTTTTTGCACCCTCTCTATGCAAAAAAGGCACCTGTGCAACCATTGTTCGCACAGGCGCCTTGAGCAGGCATTTTATGCAGTTATACCTATCGAGTCGCAAGGGGTCTTTGCACAAGTCGCCTTACTCGTCCAGCGCGGCGAAGGCCTGCTTCAGATCCCAAATGATATCCTCGGCGTTCTCGGTACCGATGGAAAGACGGATCGTGGAGGGCGTGATGTTCTGCTCGGCGAGCTCCTCGGCAGAGAGC
>DBFBFY010000019.1:0-16207 GCA_048201615.1 Collinsella sp. | reverse complement strand
CCGCTTGCGATGGCGATGCCGTAGCCCGCCGCGCACAGGGGCGGCATGAGCGCGGTCGCCACGGCCACGCCGGCGATGAGCGTGGCGGGTTCCTGGTCGCGCGAGTTGCCCAGCCCGCCTGCAAAGCCGCCTGCGAGTGCGACGGTAAGGTCCCAGACGGTGGGTGTCGAGTTGTCGATGATGGCGGCCGTGGTGGTGCCAAGGGGCGAGAGCTTAAAGTACAGCGTGGACGTGACCAGGCAAAAGGCCATCTGCAGCGCAAGGCTGGCGACGGCTTCGACGGTAATCTCGCGGTCGAGCGTGGCGATGCCGTATGCCATGGCAAGGACCGAGCCCATGAGCGGGCAGATGAGCATGGCGCCCACGATGGCGATGTCCGAATCGATATCGAGGCCGATGCTCGCGATCAGCATGGCGATGATGAGGATGCATAGGTGGGAGCCAGTCAGACGCGCCCCGTTTACAAAACGCTTGCGGATCACGTGATAGGGCGCGCGTCCCTCGCGAATGTTGAACGCGCGCTTTAAAAAGCGACCAGCCTGCTCGGCAGCCTCACTATGAGCAGGGCGGATGCCGTGGCGCCGGTGATGGCGTTCGCGTAGTCGCTTGATCTGTTGTTTGTCGAGTTCCATGTCCACCTCGTTCCAGCGCGGTCCGCGCAACGCGCCCGTTGTCCTAACTCTACACCGTGGCGGGCGGGGTGTCTGTTGGATGCGGAATCCGATGGGGCAGATGACGCGGGGGCAAATGCAAATCATAGGCTCAATTCGATCCCGCAAGAATATGATGCACCAGCTCCTACATATGTGACGAAATTGTGAAGCACGAGAGCGTGAATTTCAAAAAATACGCTGGTCGCCAATGTTGCGCAACAGAATTCAAAAATCGACAGCTACCGTTTGATACGTATGGATACATCCGTGTCAAAGGGAGAAAGCCATGGCAAACTACAGTCCACAACACTTTGAGCCTCGGGCCAAGGCCGTCAACGTCAAGGGCGTTGCCAACCGCGCCGTCGCAACCGTTTTGACGGCGGGCCTCATCGCTCAGCCGCTCATGTCGCCGCTGGCGGCAATCGCTGCACCGTCAACCGATAACGGCGATTCTGTTCAGGGGGGGGGTAGTTCTGTAGAGAATACCGTTGCCGCCGGTAACCAAGCGGTCGTAAAGACGGCTGCCCAGCTGGCCGAGGAGTCGGCAAAGCAGCTCAAGGACGCTCAGGCCGCCTACGATGCCGCCCAGAAGAAGGCCGACGCGGCGGGTCAGTCTCAAAAGCAGGCTCAGCAGCAAAAGGATCAGGCCTCGCAGGCCGTGACCGATAACGCCGCCGAGCAGAACGAGGCCGAGGTAGCCGCGCTCCAGGAGAAGATTGACGAGCTCAAAGCCGCCGTCGAAAAGACCGAGCAGCAGCAGAAGAAGCTGGGCGACCTGAACGATCAGCTCGATCAAGCCAACAAGAGTGTCGAGGATAAGACCCAGGCGCTCAAGGACGCCAAGGCAAAGCAGGATGAGGCCAAGAAGGCCCTCGATGATGCCCAGGCCAAGCTCGAGGCCATGGGTATGGACGAGTACGAGGCCGCCAAGAAGGCCGTCGAGGACGCACAGGCAAAGCTCGATGACGCCAATAAGGCCGTTGCTACTGCACAGGCCAATCTGGACCAGGCCAAGGCTGCCGAGGCTAGCGCCCAGCAGGAAAAGAAGGACACTGAGGCCGCTCTGACGACTGCCCAGGCCAAGAAGCAGGAGACTGCCGCTGCGCTCGCAGCCGCAACCACCGCGCGCGATAACGCCCAGCAGAAGTTCAACCAGGCGCAGGCCGCGCTCGATGCTGCCGTCTCGGGTACGGGTGTCGACCTGAGTGCGCTTGAGGCCGCCAAGATCGCTGCTGCTGGTGAGCTCAAGACCGCGCAGGCGGAGCTCAATGCCGCGACGGATGTCGACGCTACCGCCCAGGCGAACCTGCAGGCGGCCCAGAATACCGCCACCGCCGCGCAGGAGAAGGCCAACGCCGCCAACGCTGCCGTGGCATCTGCCCAGTCTGCATACGATGCGGCAAACAAGGAGTACAAGGACGCGGCCAGTAAGCGTGACGCCGCGAAGACGGCATACGAGCAGGCCCAGCAGACCGAGGCCGACAAGAAGGCGGAGTACGACCGTCTCGTCGAGATCCGTCAGCAGAAGCACAACGAGTTCAATCAGGCTCGTGCTGAAGTAACCGATGCGAAAAATGCATACGATGCCGCAACCGCCGAGGTCGAGAAGCTTAACCAGCAGATTGCCGACCTCAAGTCGAACATGACCGTAGACCAGAATGTAATCAGCCAGGGCATGTTCGGCTTCATGAACTACATCATCGGCGGCAGCCAGTTCACAGCCACGCAGAAAAAGAACGCCCAGGAAGCCGTATCGATGCTGACCGGTGCCGCTGACAAGGCCGAATGGTATGACCAGTACGTCGATCATGACATGTCTCGCGACACCAACCCGCTCTCCCTGGAGCAGATGCGCAACGCCTTGACATATCTCGACACCCAGAACAACCTCCGCAAGGCGAACGGCCAGTCGGCGCTCAGCGTCAGCCTCCGCATGACTGCGGCAGCCGCCCTTAATGTATCATATTCATCGAACATCTGGGGACACTCGGGCTGCTACTGGGACAATGGAGAAAATCTTGCCGGCGGCGGCGGCGCATATACCGGCGGCGAGACCGAGGATACGCTTGGCTGGCCATATACCGGTCTCTACACTCAGGAAAAAGAGGCATTCGATAAGTACGTCGAAAAGAATAGTGACCTTGGAAACCATCGATATGATTCCTACTATATCTACCAGCACTACAGCAGCATCTACCATGAGTGCGGGCACTATCTCAACATCATCGATGCCGGCACGAAGGCTATCGGCATCGCGACCGGTAGCGGTAAGAACACCGATTCCGAGGTAACAATCTTCGATTACAGCTCTTTTGACAGTGAGGCTGATTTCACTGTCTCCGAGTTCAAGAAGCTCCTGAACGACTACATCGATTCCGCATACAACGCAGGCGGCACGCAGGAGCAGAAGGAGCAGCTGAAGCAGCTGCAGAATAAGCTGGCAGAAGCGCAGAAGAACTTCGGGACTGCTGGATCGGCTTATTCTAACGCATTGGATAAGCAAGAAAGCGCGCGCGACGCCTATACCGCGGCCGACACTAACGCGAACACCGCCAAGGGCGAGTACGAGAAGGCTAAGTCCGGCACCGCCGCCGCGAAGACGGCATACGACGCCGCGAAGGACGCACTCGGCGGAATCGACATCGAGTCCCTCAAGCAGAACCTCGATGCCGCCAAGGCCGAGGCCGCTACTGCCCAGGCGGCTCTCGATAAGGCAAACGCCACGCTTGCTGACAGCAAGACGAAGGCAGCCGAGGCCGCTGCTCACAAGGCGAAGGCTCGCAGCGCCCGCGACGCCGCCAAGGCAAAGTCCGATCAGGCCAACGAGGCGTATGACAACGCTACCGCTTCGGTCAAGGACCTTGCCGCCAAGTGCGATGCCGCCAAGACGGATCTTGCGAACAAGCAGGGCACGCTTAACGATGCCAAGAAGGCCGACGATGCCGCCCAGGCTGGTGTAGACAAGGCCCAGGCCGCAGATGTCCAGGCCGCGACTGCTCTTTTGGACGCCAAGCAGGCGGTTGCCGCCAAGGCGCAGGCTGTGTCCGATGCGCAGGCCAAGGCCAAGGCTGCTGAGGGTGAGCTGGCTACCGCGAACAAGGCCTTCGAGCGCTTTGCCGGCGCCCAGAAGGCGGTCGACGACGCCAAGGCCGCCTATGACGCTGCCGTGGCCAGTGTCGCCGATGCCCAGAAGCAGCTCGAGGCCGCCAACGAAGCCGTCGTCGATGCGAACCTCGATATCTTCAAGGCCAAGGCAGAGCTTGCCAACGACGAGGCACTCAAGGCCGATCTTGAGGCTGTCGATCACAAGGCATCCCTTGCCGCGGGCACGACGGGCAACGAGAAGCTGGTCAAGCTGAACGCTGCCTACGCTCGCTATAAGGCTGCCGTCGATGCCGCCGCTGGTCTCAAGGCTGCCCTGAGCGATGCCGATGCCAAGCTGTCCGACGCCAACGACGCCTATGCCGCCGCGCTTGCCGAGCTTGACGATGCCAAGGATGCCCTGGCTGCCGCGCAGGCCGAGTACGACAAGTATCATCCCAAGGCCGAGCCGCAGGCCAAGCCTCAGGTTGCGCAGGCTGCTGCAAAGGCTCCTGTCGCCAAGAAGAAGGCTGCGAACGCTGCGCTCGCCCAGACTGGCGACAATTCCGCTCTTGCGGGCGAGGTGTTCGTCATCGGCGGTATCACCCTCGTGGCCGCTGGTGTGACGCTGAGCGATCGTCGTCGCAAGCAGATGTAGCGTTTCGAGCGTAGATTCTGCAACGAACTTCAATTCATAGCGGGACCGTCTCGTTAGCCAAACGATAAGGCCGGCGCGCTGTCATACGCAGCGCGCCGGCCTTTCTTTGTTTCGGTATCAAAAAGCCCGGTCGGCAGCCGCGAAAGCTACCGACCGGGCAAGCCGTAGGCAATATGGTTGCTGTCGAGCAGCTGCTCGACTTAGCCCAGCAGGCTCAAGCCCACGGAGACAAACGCCAGGATAACGCCGACGATGGACTCGCCGCCGAGCAGGCCGCTGGCGACAACCAGGCCCTGCTCTTGGAAGGCGGCGTCCTTGGCAGCCCTCTCCTCGTCAGAAAGACCAGCGGTGGCGTCGCGGTGGGCGGACCACTTGTCGTAGGCGAGCTTGACGCAGGAGCCCAGGAATGCCGTGAGTGACATGTAGAACGGCAGGTACACGCCCAGGCCGATCATCATGGCCGGAATGCCAAGCCAGTACATGACGATGCCGGCGATAAAGCCACCTGCGAACCACGGCACGCTCGGGATGCCCGAGACCATGGTGGCGACCACGCTTGCCTGCGCGGCCACAAAGCTCTTGTCGGGGCCGAAGGCGTCCGGACCATAGGCGGTGACGAGCGCGACCATGACAGCGGCAGCGACCAGGGCACCCACGATGCCGCCAATGGCTTGGCCGATCCACTGCGCACGCGGGTTGGTGCCCAGCACGGCGCCGGCCTTAAAGTCGTTCATGACGTCGCCCGCAAGGCCGCACGCCACGGCTACGATGCCGGCGATAAAGAACAGCTTGACCTGAGCGATCTGCGCGAAGGCGGCCACGATGAGCATAACGATGAGGCCAAAGATCTCCATGGGGTCGATGCCCGTCTGGCCGCAGCTCTGTGCGCTCATGATGGTGGTGACAAAGGTGAATAGCGTCACGATGACGGCCGGAACGGGGCCAAGGTTAAGCACGATGGCGATGATCACGGCGATGGCGGCAGCGCCCAGGCCGATGATGCCGGCGTCGAGCTTAAGCGATCCCGAGATGAGCGACTGCTCGTCGGTGTCGGTGGAGCTGTCGGCGGCAAGACCGCGGACGATACCGGCGACCTGCGGCAGGATGTCCTTGAGGACGACGGCGACGCCAAAGCCCATCATGAGGCCCATGCCCAGGGACTTGACGATGCCTTGCGCAGTCATAACGTCGAACAGACCGGCAGCGGTGCCGCCCACGATGATGCCAAAGTTGCCCAGCAGGGCGCCGGCAAACCAGAAGGCGACCGGGGCGAAGCCCACGAGGAAGCCGACGGAGAGCAGCATGGGCGAGTTGTAGATACCAAAGGTCACGCCGGGGATGTTGAGCGTGCATAGCATGCTGGGCACCACGCCCAGGGCGTCGCGCAGCACGCTATAGATGCCGGCGATGGCCATGGAGCCAAAGAGCTGCTTGCCGGTTTTGCCGCCGGCCTCGGTGGCGCGCAGGGTCTGAGCTGCGGCGTTGCCGGTGGGGAACTCAAGCGCGGCGTCCACGATAAAGTGACGGTGGATGAGCGCGGTGGCCAGCAGGCCCAGGATGGTGCCGGCGAGTGCCACGATAAACATGTCGAGCCAGCTGATCTGGTCGGCATAGCCCAGCATCCAGGCACCCGGGATGGTAAACGCTAGGCCGCCGGCGACCATGGCGCCCGCGGACATGATGGTGTGGGTGACGTTGGCCTCGTTGAGGCTGGCATTGCCCATGAGCTTAAGGAAGAACAGCGAGATGACGGCAGCGAAGACGATCGGCCAGGGGAGAGCGCCCATCTTGAGGGCGGTGTAGGCCGAGCTTGCCGTGATGATCACGCAGCCAAGGACGCCGATGACGACGCCGCGCAGCGTGAGTTGCCCGCGCATCGAAGCGCGGTTCGAGGGATTGCTCATATTGAACTCCTTTGCGTATATCCGCTTCCCCCGGGAGCGCCGCTACGGATACGGCGCGGGAAGTCGGGTTACCAAGGGCCGCCGCGTGAGCTCGCGCGCGACCGCGCACCAGTATAGCCGTAAGCTAGTCATTTTGGGATGACTGGTTTAGGTAGGCGATATACTGCTGGGCAGACGAAAGGAGCGCCGACGATGCTTAATGGGTGCGCATATATATTGACGGTCGACGTGGGTAACACGTTCATTCGCTTTGGTCTGTTTGCAGAGGATTCGGCCGCGGCGCAGGAATGCCCGCTTGCGACGTGCGAGATCACGACGCCATCGAGCATTACGGCCGACGAAGCGCGCATGAGGCTCGCACAGGTCATGGGCGCGCTGGCGGCCGATGCGGGCATGCCCGGCGCGCTCGTGCCCACGGCGGCCGTGCTGAGCTGCGTGGTGCCGGCGCTCGAGCGCCCGTGGAAGGCGGCGCTTTCCCGTACCTGCACGGGGCGCGTGCTCACCGTGGGGCCGGGCCTCAAGACCGGCATGCCCGTACACTACGACGATCCGGCCGAGATCGGTCCCGACCGCATCGCCGACGCTGTGGCGGCACGCGCCGTCTACGGCTTTCCCTGCATCGTAATCGACTTGGGCACGACGACCAATATCGAGGTCATCGACGCGCACGGTATCTTTGTCGGCGGCGTTATCGCGCCGGGGCTGGCGCTCGGCGCCCGCTCCCTCTCGGCCGCTGCGGCGCGCCTGCCGCAGGTTGAGCCCTCGGCGCCGACACACGTCATCGGCCGCAACACGCGCGAGGCCATGCGCTCGGGCGTGGTCTTGGGCGAGGTGGCCCGCATCGACGGCATGCTCGACATGGTGCTTGCCGAGATGCGCGCGACCAAGGCCGCGGGGGAGGGCGACGTGCCCATCGTCATTACCGGCGACGATGCCGAGGCACTTGCGTCGCTGGTCGGTCACAGTCTGAAGGTCGACGACGCGCTGACGTTGCGGGGTCTCGCCGAGCTCTACCACATCAACCAAAAGCCCCGCCGCGTGTAAAAGTGAGGGCGCCGGTGGGACAAACGCCCCCACCTTTCACCTGCTACAATGGGTCAAACTATTGCGATTACGGAGGTGTCTGCCATGTCGGACGATCTTCATCAAACTTCGTCAGGCAAGCGCCTGGACGTCATTAGCTGGGACGAGTTCTTTATGAGCGTGGCCATTGCTGCGCAGCGCCGCAGCAAGGACCCTAACACGCAGGTGGGTGCGTGCATCGCCAGCACCAACCACCGCATCCTTTCGGTGGGCTACAACGGTACGCCCTCGGCGCTCAACGACGACTTTTTTCCGTGGGGTACGAGCGACGACCCGCTGCAGGACAAGCACAACTACGTGGTCCATGCCGAGGCCAACGCCGTTCTCAACTACCGTGGCTCGCTCAAGGACCTCGAGGGTTCCACGGTCTACGTCACGCTGTTCCCGTGCCATGACTGCGCCAAGATTTTGGCTCAGGTGGGCGTGGGCGAGGTCGTCTACCTGGACAACAAGTACGCCGACACCGATGATGGGCGTATCAGCCGCCGCATCCTCGACTCCTGTGGCATCAGCTACCGCCAGGTTATCGTCGATGTTCACATCGGCACCGAGGGGCGGGCTCAGCGGTAGCGCGTGGCAACGCCAGCTGGCAACAAAAGGCAGCCAAAAGAGCCCCGTCCCAAATTGACTACTCGTGAAAGTCGCGTCTGCGCGCATGGACGGCTCGTGAGCGGGTACACGGCTGTAGTAACATAGCTCTGTCCGCGGGCGCGCCCGCGTTATTGTGAGAAAGGAGCCCCTGTGGCTGTTAACGAAGAGCTGCTTAAGAAGGTTCTTGAAGAGATTCGCCCCAACCTCCAGGCCGACGGCGGCGACATGGAGTATATAGGCGTTGATGACGAGGGCGTCGTCAAGCTGGAGCTTCAGGGCGCCTGTGCCGGTTGTCCCATGAGCGCCCTGACGCTTTCCATGGGCATCGAGCGTATCCTGAAGGAGCATGTGCCCGGCGTTACCCGTGTCGAGCAGGTCAATGCCTCCGGCGAGACCGACGACCTGTACGACGAGTACGCGCCGTTCTAAGATGCGAAAGCTGCGGACGGCATACTCCGCATAGACGTTACGCCCAAATATGCGGCTGCGAGCGCAAGGCCCGCGGCCGCATTTGTATGTAGGGAGCAGGGGGACCGATATGCTCAACGACTTCTACCATATGCTTGATCCCGTCGCGATTTCGGCGGGGCCTATCACGATTTACTGGTACGGCCTGGCCTACGTGGTCGGCGCTCTGCTCACGGCGGTCGTCATGTACCGTACACAGCGTCGCTGGGGCTTTAACATCACGATTGACGACCTGACGAGTGTCGTGGTCGGCGTGGTCTTTGGCCTCATTATCGGTGCGCGCCTGTTCTACGTTGTCTTTTACGGTGATGGCTACTACTGGGCGCACCCGCTCGAGATCTTTGCCACCAACGAGGGAGGCATGAGCTTCCATGGCGGTTTGGTGGGCGGCATTATCGGCGGCATCATTGTGTGCCGCATGTATAAGCTCGATGCATGGACTTTGGCAGACCTTGCCGTCATAGGCGCGCCGCTGGCCTTGTGCCTGGGTCGTTGTGCCAACTTTGTCAACGGAGAGCTGTGGGGCAAGCCGACCGATCTGCCCTGGGGTGTGGTTTTTGGCGGGACTGCGGGCGATATGCCGCGTCACCCCTCCCAGCTCTACGAGGCATTTCTTGAGGGCATCGTGCTCTTTTGCATTCTGCAGGTGCTCAGCCGCAAAAAGCCGCTGCTGCCCCAGGGTACGTTTATGGGCGTGTTCGTGATGGGGTACGGCATCGTCCGCTTTCTCGTTGAGTTCGTGCGCGTGCCCGATGCGCAGCTGGGCTATCTGCTGGGTGGCGTTATCACCATGGGTCAGCTGCTGAGCCTGCCGCTTGTGATCGCCGGCCTGGCGCTCATCATCTTCGCCCGACACCGCAACCAACCCCAGCGCGTCTACCTGGACGCCTAGCCACCAAAACCACCACAAAGGGGACAGGCACCTTTGTGGTGGTTTTGCCGAGTTTGATAGGTTTCTAGAAAGGCTTTCGGACTGTGAAGGATTCCGACCTCTCCACAACGGCTGCGCGCGACGCTGCCCGCATTGTCTGGTTTAAGCGCTACCCCGCCAAGCAGACGCTCATCGCATTTTTGCTCGCGCTGTTGGCGACCACGGCGTTTTCCATCGATCCCGCCCCGGTGTCGAGCAACGCAGTCTTGGCGATTGACCCCAAAGCCTCGGGCATGCTGTACGTGTGCTACGAGGTGCTCCTCTCGTTTGCCGGCCATACCGACGCGGTCATGCTGCTTGCACTTGCCTGCCTGCTCACGCTGCCGTTTCGCTACGTGTTCTTTGGCCGTGGCGACACCTGGCGTCCATCGATCATTCTGCCGTCGCTGTTCTTCGCCATCTGCATGGTGTTCGGCCGCAGCTACGATCTTACCGACTCGGCCGAGATTGTCCTTGGCGACAAAGCCCGCATCATCTGCGCCTGGATTGGCGGCGCGGGCTGGATGCTCTTGGCGGTCGTTGCCTTCTATCTGGCTTTTGAGTGTCTAGATTGGCTGAGCTCTCGGCGCATTCCGTTTTCTGAAGCGCACTTTGGCCGCGTATGGCGTGTGGCTCACGCCGTGCTCTCGGTCCATCCCTTTGCCGGGCCCTTCCTGGTGCTTATGGTCGCCTGGGCGCCCACGCTCATCGCTTCGCTGCCCGGCCTTTTTATGGGAGATACGGGTGCGCAGATTCGCCAGTGGTTCAACTACCCCAACGGCACGAGTGACTACCTGCGTCTGCTCAATCCCAATGTGCTGCTCAACGGACATCACCCCGTGGTGCATACGGCTATCATCGGTTCGTGCGTCCAGCTGGGGCTTTCACTGTTCAACAGCGCCAACGCAGGTCTTGCCATCTACACCTGCGCTCAGTTCGTCATCACGGCCGCCTGCATGGCCTATTCCATCTCGTCGCTGCGCAAGCTGGGCGTGAGCCTGCCGGTCCGCGGCGTAATCCTGCTGTTCTTTGTGTTTATGCCCATGTTCTCCAACTACGCGGCCTTGCTTACCAAAGACGTGCTGTTTGCCGACGCGTTTTTGGTGCTGTTGGTGCAGACCGTGAAGCTCGTGGCCTGCGGCCTGCCCCGTCGCGATGCCAATGTCGAGCGTGCAGGCGAACAGAGGCCTGTGCTCTTTGCGCGCCACGACTGGCTGCTGCTCGCTCTGGGCGCCATGGGTTCCACGTTTCTGCGCAATGGCGGCCTGGTGTTTCCCCTGGCGGCATGCGTGATCGCGGCGGCGTTTTGCGTATGGGACGTGCATGTGGCTCGTCGTGCAGCCAAGCAGACTGGTGCTGCGCCTTCGGGCGCCATCCCGCGTTTCCGCTGGGTGGGCGTTCTTGCGGTGCTTGCGCTCTGTCTTGCCTCCAATATGTACTTCACCAAGGTCTTTATGCCGGCGCACGACATCACGCCTGGTTCCAAGCGCGAAATCCTCTCGATTCCGTTCCAGCAGACGGCTCGTTTCGTCCAAAAGCACGACGGCCTCAACTCGGGTGTCAACCCCACGGTTAAGGAGGACGGCACCATCGTGGAGGCTCCTTGCGACGGCTTGGTGACCGACGAAGAGCGTGCCGTGATCGACCGTGTGCTCAAGTACGAGAATCTGGGCCGCCGTTACAACCCGGATAAGTCGGACGCTGTCAAAAATTGCTTCAACGAGTACGCCTCGCAGGAGGACATCAAGGCCTATTTTGAGGTGTGGGCTCAGATGTTTAAGAAGGATCCCGAATGCTATATTTCGGCGCTTATCAATAACTACTATGGTTATTTTTATCCGAGCGCGCGCGATGCCTGGGTCTACAGCACGGCGCGTAGTGCCGAGATCATGGCGCGTCCCGACAACCTCAAGTACTTCGACTTCCATCCGGTTGACAGCAACGTGGTGCGCTGGTGTGACCATCTGATCAACCTATACCGTGTGGCGGTGCAGCGTGTTCCCTTTATCTCGCTCACCATGAGCTCGGCCACCTATGTGTGGATCATGATCGCCGTGGTGGTCTACCTGCTGCGTCGTCATTCATGGCGTGCGCTGGCGATCTGGGTGCCGCTGTTGGGCGTACTCGCCGTGTGCCTGATTGGCCCGTGCAACGGCTCGACCTACATGCGCTATCTGTATCCGGTCATCGCCTGCATGCCCTTCGCCATCGGCGCCACCGTCACCCGCAGCGACTTCCTCTGGTCCTAACTTGGTGCATTGAGGTCAGGTTTCTTTGCACCAAAGGGGCCATCATCACGACGCCTTCATTTTGGGGTTTATCTCGCAGGCCAGTAGGTATATCATAACGACGTTTGTTTATATTGCCCGAGCATCTGCGCTGGGCTTTAGGTCGAAACCGATAGGAGACACGTATGTCCGGACACTCTAAGTGGGCCACAACCAAGCATCGTAAGGGCGCGCAGGACGCCAAGCGTTCCGCCCTCTTCTCCAAGCTGAGCCGCAACATCACCGTTGCTGCCCGTCTCGGCGGCGACCCGCTGCCCGAGAACAACGCCAGCCTCGCCGCTGCCGTTGCTAAGGCCAAGGCTCAGTCCATGCCCAAGGACAAGATCAAGTCCGCTATCGACAAGGCCTTCGGTTCGGGTGCCGACGCCGCCGTCTACGAGAACATCGTGTACGAGGGCTACGGTCCCGCCGGTGTCGCCGTCTACGTTGACTGCCTGACCGACAACCGCAACCGCACCGCCGCTGATGTCCGTTCCGCCTTCTCCCACGCTGGTGGTAACCTGGGCACCTCGGGCTCCGTCGCCTTCCAGTTTGAGCGCAAGGGCCAGATCGTCGTCGCCAAGGAGATCCTGGACGAGAACGCCAAGAAGGAGACCATGATCGCCAACGGTCCTGCCGGTGACGAGGATGAGTTCATGATGGCCATCGCCGAGGCCGGTGGCGAGGACTACGAGGACGCCGGCGAGGAGTGGATCGTCTGGACCGCTGCTAACGACGTCATGGCTGTCTCCAAGGCGCTCGAGGAGCAGGGCGTCCAGGTCAAGGGCTCCGAGACCACCATGGTCCCGACTACCCCGACCGAGGTTTCCGGCGCCGACGCCAAGAAGGTCCAGCGCCTCATCGACCGCCTTGAGGAGCTCGACGACGTCCAGGACGTCTACAGCACCATGGACATGACCGACGAGGTCATCGCTGCCCTCGAGGAGGAGTAGCGCCCGCACGGATTGAGCCGTGCATATCTGGGCATAATGAAGCGAGCATGCAAGCCTCGTGGAATAGATGAGCCGGATCCGCGTGCATGAGGCACCGGACCCGGCTCTTTTATAATGATGCGAATCGTTTTGCATTCTGTGGATCGAGATTTGAAGGGAGCGCTGCATGTGCGTGCTCAAACGAGCCCTGGCGATCGTGTATCTTGCCGCCGCCGTCGTGGCGCTGGGTACGTTAGTCTGCCAGTTTTGGGGGCCATATACCTATCGCTTTATGCTGCTGATGCGCGATCCGCTGCCTCGCATCGTTGTTACGGCGTGCAGCGGTGTCGTGGCGCTCGGCGTGCTCGTGGGTTTCTTCCGCCTGATGTTTGCTCGTCGCGAGCCGTCCTGCGTGCATCCGGCGGGGGAGCGCAATATCGAGGTCACGCTCGCTGCCCTCTCCTCGTGTGCTCGTACCGCGGCAGAGCGCGACGACCGAGTGATGATCGAGCATGTCGAGGCGCGCGTGCAGGGCTCCGACGAATCGCACGTCCGTTTTAAGGTCGACGCCATCGCGCTCGACGACCGGGATGTGGCCTCCCAAGCTATCGCGATGCAGCAACGTATCGAGGAGGCCTGCGACACTATGCTCGGCACGCCGGGCACGACTGCGCGCGTTCGTTTTTTGCCATCCAAGACTACCGTCCAGACCGTGGAGGTTTCCGGTGAGTGATACCAATCAAGACAAGACCGTCCGCACCCCGCGCCTGACTATCGATCAGAGCGCCGCGCCGGCAGGCGAGGTCGTCGATCCTAAGGTGGAGGGTACCGAGTCACATGACGCGGTCGCCGATGATTTTGATGAGGCCATGGGTCTCATCAAGGGTACGGGGGCAGCCATCTGGAGCTATGCCGTCCGTCATCCCAACACCACGCTTGGAGCCGTCGCTGGTTTTGTGCTCGCCGTGCTGGTGCTCACGCTCGGCCTGTGGGATACGCTCGTCATCGCTTTCTTTGTGCTGATCGGCGCCGTGATTGGCCAGATCCGCGACGGCGAGAACGGGATCGTCAACTTCTTCGGCCGTCTGTTTAGCGGCCGCTAGTATGTATTCGACCGCCGCGTGTGCGGTGGGCATAAGGAGGAACCATGGCTTTTAACACGAAGGTCGATGTGGCCGATACTGAGCCCGAGGCAGACGAGACCGTCGCCGCCGAGGCCGAGGACGTAACGCTCGAGGACGAGGCGCTCGTCGAGGCCGAACCCGCCGACGATGCGGACGAGGATGATGAGGAAACAGACGAGTCCGAGGACTCGCTGACCTATTCCAACGGTGTAATCGAGAAGATCGTCGCCATGGCCACCCGCGAGGTGCCGCACGTCCTGGGCATGAAGGGCAACCTCATGCACTTTGTGCAGGAGCAGTTTGGTGCCGAGAACCTGACCAAGGGCGTGACGGTCGAGGTCACCGATGACAACCGCGTGGTCGTCAACATTTCCGTCATTATCGAGTACGGCGCCTACGCGCCCGCGATTTTCGACGACGTCAAGGCGCGCGTGACCGAGCGTCTGGCCGCGATGACCGGCCTTGAGGTGGCAGGCGTCAACCTACGCATCGAGGATGTCATCACCCCCGAGGAGTACGAGCACCGCACCAACCAGCACGAGTAACCTACCAAAAAGGGATGTTTATTTTAGCAGGTTTTATCTGCGAAAACGTCAAACGGCCGGCCGCACGGATGTATGTGCGGCCGGCCGTTATTTGTATGTCCCCGATGTAGGCATACCGCTCGTCTAACTAGGGGTTGCAATCGTCGTGTTCCGCGTTACCCTAATGGGCGCATTGTTTCCAAATTGTTAACGAGGGGTTGCCGTAATGGCTGACGAGCACGAAACAGAAAGCCAGGCATGGGCGATTGAGGCTGCCGCGGCAGAGGCGGCATCGCGAGCTGCCGAGGAGGTACATCGTCCTCCCGTGGTGCCGATGGAGCGCGTGGTTGATCGCACCGATATCGAGCGCGGCGAGCGTGCCGGCCAAAAGCGTAGCCAGGAGCCAGGCTTCCCGCGCTTTTTCGCCGAGCTCAATCTGGGCCTGATTCTTACGGCCTTTGCCATCGTTGCGTTTAAAACCCCTAATCACTTTGCTTTTGGCGGCACCTCGGGCGTGTCGGTTATTCTGTCCACGCTGTTCCCGACCCTGCCCGTCGGCGTCTTTATGTGGATTATCAACGCGGTTCTCGTCGTTTTGGGCTTTATCTTTTTGGAGCGCAAGGCAATCCTGTGGAGCGTCTTCGCCTCGTTTGCGCTGTCCGCCTATGTTTCGCTTTTCGAGCTCTTTATCCCGACCAGTGTCTCGATGACGGGCGATATGTGGCTCGACCTGTGTTTTGCCGTGATTCTGCCGGCGCTCGGCAGCGCCATCGTCTTTGATATCGGCGCCTCGACGGGTGGCACGGACATTCTTGCCATGATCCTCAAGCGCCGCACGACGCTCGAGATTGGCCGCGCCCTGCTGCTGGTCGATATCGGCATCGTGGCCATCGCGGCCTTCTTGTACGGCCCGCGTGTCGGTCTGTATTGCGTGCTCGGCCTGTTTGCCAAGACGCTTGTGGTCGACAAAGCCATCGAGAGCATTCACCTTCGTAAGGTCTGCACGGTCATTTGTTCCGAGCCCCTTAAGGTCGAGGAGTTTATCGTCAAGCATCTCAACCGTACGGCGACCATTAGTCGCGGCTACGGTGCCTTCTCGGGCAAGTGCGTGACGGTGATCATGAGCGTGCTGAGCCGTCGCGAGGCCGTGCAACTGCGCCGCTATGCGCGCGAGGTCGATCCGGGTGCCTTTATCACGATTGTCGACAGTTCCGAGATCGTCGGCAAGGGTTTCCGCGGCACGAACTAGCGCGAACGCATTCATCAAACAATCGAAAAGCGCCTCGCGCGTTGCAAATACGTCATCTAAGAGTATTTGAACTCACATTGGGTGATAATGATGCCAAAGACATCGTTTGCGATCCAGGTGATTCGCTCTAGATACGAAGGGATGATTCTATGTTCTGCTCGCAGTGTGGCGCCCCCATGGGCGATAACGACAAGTTCTGCGGCGTGTGTGGTGCTCCTAATGCCGGTGCCGCTGGCCCCGCTCCCCAGGGACAGCCTCAGCCCCAGCAGTTTGTTCCGCAACCGCCCGTGGCGAATGCGCCAAAGGGCTGTGTGGTTCAGGCGTTCCAGGATATGACCAAGACCCCGGGCGTGCTTCAGCGTGTATGCCAAATCGCGTTTTTGCCGGCGCTGATTTGCGTTGTGTCGGTGCTCGTGTTGTTTATTCCCGTTATTGGCGGCATTGCGGCTGCCATCGGCTTTTTGGCAGCTTGCATTGCGAGCGTGTGCGGTTCCGGCTTTGGCATCGAGTGGGGTCGCGATCTGTCGCTTAAGATCGATGACGGCATGGATCGTCCGCTGATGCGTTCCACGTCGTTTGGTCTCGGAGTCTTTTCGAGCGTTATTTCGGTCGTGCTCGAGGTTATCGCTGCCATTCCCGTTATCGGTGTAGTGCTTTCGCTGGTGGAGGGCGTGGCGCTTGGTGCCGCAGGCTCGTACTCCTACTATGGCTCCTATGCGCTCGAGGCTGCGCTGTTCGGTTCGCTCGGCCTGCTTGTCCTGGC
>DBFBFY010000018.1:0-2915 GCA_048201615.1 Collinsella sp. | reverse complement strand
GGTTGGCGACGACCTGTACGGAACGCCGCGCCCCTGCGGCCTGATGCTCCACGCCCACAGCGTGTCCTTCACGCATCCCGTAACCGGCGAGCACATCCACATCGAAGCCCCCTGCCCCTGGGAGCCCTAAACCACCACAATCGGGACAGGCACCTTTGTGGTGGTTTTGCCGCAATGGCTCAGCCGCGGTCCCAAAACGTCTCGATCTGTAACAGTTAGAGCCCATTTTCCGGTCGGTCTGTTACAGATCGAGACATTCGAATCCCCCTCAAGGGAAAATCTCAATCTGTAACAATAACTCGGCAAAATCGGTCCCAGATGTTACAGATTGAGACAAAGGGACGGTGCGGTTCGGAAGTATCTCACTCTGTAACATCTAACCCACTTTTAACGGTCCAGTTGTTACAGACGTAGACAAACCGGTAGACAACGAAAGCGGCAACGCCCGTGATGGACGTTGCCGCTTTTCTATTGAGAAAACTACTCGGTTTCCGTTGCTAACCACCACAATGGGGACAGGCCCCTTTGTGGTGGTTTTGGCCTTAGCCCGTCCCCTGCTGCTAGACCGTGATGACGTTGTCCATTGCCCGGTACTTGGCGGGGACCTCGCCTGCGGTAATAATCGTTGCGTCGCGGAAGTCCGCGAACTTGACGGGCGCCACCATGCCAAATTTACTGGCGTCCGAGATTACGAAGCGTTTGGCGGTATGGCGCATCGAGATACGCTTGACCTGTGCTTCCTCGATATCCGGTGTGGTGAGACCTTGCTCGGCCGCGATGCCGTTGGATCCCCAAAAGCCGCAGTTGAAGTTATAGCGGTCCAGGGTTGCCAAGGCATCGGGGCCAACGAGCGCCTCGGTCTCGGGTTTGAGCTCGCCGCCCAGCACCACGGTACGCATGCCGCGCAAAGCAAGGTGCTGAGCATGGAGCACGGAATCGGTCACATAGGTGACGCCGTCGAGACGCGGAAGATGCTCGATGAGCTTGAGGGTCGTTGAGCCCGAATCGATATACACAAAGCTATCGGGCTCCACCAGGGCCGCGGCACGAGCACAGATGCGCTCCTTGTCATCGTTATGGAGATCACTGCGTTCGCTGATCGTCAAGTCGCGCGTCACGTGCGCGCGCTCCAGACTCGTCGCACCTCCGTGCACCTTGGCGATACGGTGCGCGCGGTCGAGCGTTTGCAAGTCACGGCGAATGGTGGACGGTGTCACGCCCAGGGCCTCGGCAAGTTCCGGCACGGTAACCGAGCCGGCCTGCTGCACCATCGACACGATCGCATTGAGCCTATCTTCCGCAAGCATCGCTTACTCCTCCTCGGGGTACACGACTCCCCAATCGGCGCGGAGCTTGGTCATAAGCTCCATAACATCAGAAGCATAATCCAGCAGCTCGCGCTTGGAGTCGTCGCCGGCAACGGCCTTCTCAAGATCGGCCATCTCATAGCAAAGGGCGTAAGCTTCGGTGCCGGCGTGGACCTCCTCGCGGTGGCCGTCCACAGTCCACACGATGGTCGCGTGATCGGCGCGCGGATACTCGTTGACCTCGATATAGCACTTGTCGAAGCTGATGACCGAGCGCTTGGGCTGCTTGGAGTGGAGCGTAAGGCTCACAACACCCAGCTGCTGCTCGGCGTTACGGCAGACAATGCCGCCCGCAACGTCGACACCGGTCTCACAGGTGTTGCCCAGCGAGACAACCTCAGCGGGCTGGCTCGCCATAAAGAGGCGCATAACGGAGAGCGCATACACGCCAATGTCGAGCATGGCGCCACCGGCAAGGCTACGGTTGTAGAAGCGGTTGGTCAGGTCGCCGTACTCCTTATAGCTGCCAAAGTTGAGCTGAGCGAGATTCATGCGGCCGAACTCGCCGACATCCATGCGACGACGCAGCTCCTGATACAAGGGCATGTGAAGCACCGTGGTGGCGTCCATAAGGACCACGTTGTGCTCGTCGGCAATGGCGCGGGCCTCGTCAAGCTCGGCGGAATTGAGGGTAATGGCCTTCTCGCAGAGCACGTGCTTGCCAGCTGCCAGAGCGGCTCGCAGATAGGTGATATGCGTGTTGTGCGGCGTGGTGATATAGACTGCGTCAATGTCCGGATCGGCGTAGAGATCCTCGACCGTGCCATAGACCTTCTCAACGCCATACTGCTCTGCAAAAGCCTGAGCCTTGGACAGCGTGCGGTTGGCAACGCCCGCGAGCTTTCGGCCGGCAAGGGCGAGAGACTGAGCCATCTGGTTGGCGATAACGCCACACCCAATTACAGCCCAACGAAGCTCGGGAGCCGTAAAGATGTCGTTTGGGAACGGCTGATTCTGGACCGAGGCAAACGCCGCCTTTGCGGCTGCCTCGGCGTCGAGCGGAGCCTGTTTGGAATCTGCCATGATGTGCCTCCTGAGTCATCGGAAGTCCTTCATTTCTAACAAACCTATAGTCGCACAATTGCGCGCGTATCTGCTCGTGTTTGCGTATTTATTTGCTTATCGGTCATTATTTAGCCATAGTTGGCAGATGTTTGCGCGGCTATGCGCATTGTCGCGCAAGGCTATGCGCGTAAATGCGCATGCGACGATCCTTGTGAAACATAAAGGGGCGGAACACCAAAGCCCTAAAAGACAGACCCAGCTGTATTACTTCACCCCTCTGGGGGCATCAGACATCAAAGGATCGTCCCAAACTGCCGGCACATAGAGACTGTCCCCCCAACGACTGGTCATTTAAGTCTGTCCCCAATGAGTAGGGATAGAAAAAGGCCCGGGTGCCGTGGGGCATCCGGGCCTTTGCTAGCAACTTGATGTTGCGGGCAGCTTAGAACTTGTGGCCGCACTTCTTGCAGACGCGCAGCTTGTTCTTGCCGTCCTTCTCGTGACCGACGCGGGTAACCTTACCGCACTCGGGGCAAACGAGAT
>DBFBFY010000017.1:0-11524 GCA_048201615.1 Collinsella sp. | reverse complement strand
GAGCGCAGCGGCCTTGTCATCGAGCGCATGGAGATGACCACGCTCGAGCGCGCTACCGTCGAGGAGCACTACGCCCATCTGGCCGACAAGCCCTTCTTTGGCGGTCTCTGCGACTTTATGACGAGCGGTCCGGTCGTCAAGATGGTCGTTTCCGGTCTCTCCGCTGTTGCTAAGATGCGCACCCTCATGGGCGCTACTAATCCGCTTGACGCTGCTCCTGGTACCATCCGCGGCGACTTTGCCGTCGATGTCAACGCCAACGTGATTCACGGCTCCGACTGCCTGGAGAACGCCGAGATCGAGATCAAGCGCTTCTTTGGCTAAACCAGCTTTGACTCCTTAAAGCTGTTAGCGTGTGGCTTTGGCGCCGCGGAATTACATCCGCGGCGCCCTTTTTATTCCAGTAGATTTTTGGTAACCGCTTAGAAATCTACTAAAGAGCCCCCGTCCGGATGTTTGAACTGCCTCCCATTTCTTGGACATGAGAAATGGGAGGCTTTTTATGCGTGTCGACTTGAGGGTGAAGCACGACATCGAGGCCAGGAAGGCGGCGATCGAGCTCTTCGAGCGAGGCCACGGCTCCGAGTCGGCGGCGAAGGCGCTGTCGGTCCCGCGCGGAACCGTGAGACAATGGCTCTGCGTATACCGGTCGTTCGGAAGCGAGGTGCTGCTATCCATGGACGGCAAGCAGGCCAGGTACACATATGAGCAGAAGGTCGCCGCCTCGGCCGTGGTCGACGGCGGCATGAGCAAGCGGGACGCCATGGAGGCGTTCGGCGTCATGTCCCTGGCGCCGCTCAAGAGATGGTGCGCGCTCTACCGCGAGGGCGGCGCCGAGGCGCTCAGGCCCAAGCCCAAGGGCCGGCCGAGCGGTTCCAAGGCGAGGCCGCGCACGCGCGAGCAGGAGCTCGAGGAGCGCTGCCGAAGGCTCGAGACCGAGGTGGCCTACCTAAAAAAATTGCGTGCCCTGGTCGAGAGGGACGGACTCTGACCAGGGCGAAGGTCGAGGCCGTGGGCGCCCTGCGCGAAGAGGGGTACGGGCTGGGGTGCCTGCTGGAGTGCGCCGGCCTGGCGAGGTCGAGCTACTACTACGCGCTGTCGCACCCGAAGGCTCCCACCAGGCCCGAGCTCTGGGAGGCCGCCGCCGAGATATTCTCGCGCACCGCCAACGGGTGCGGCCACAGGCAGATCGCCATGTGCCTGCGCGCCGAGCAGGGCGTGCGCATAGCCTGCAAGACCGTGCTGAAGATGATGCGCGAGATGGGCATCAGCTGCGGGATCCGCCGCGAGACCGACTACCACAGGTACAACTCGTACAGGGGCAAGGTCGGAAAGACCTTCGAGAACGTCCTCGGGCGCGACTTCGCCGCCGACGGGCCGTGGGAAAAGATGGGCACCGACGTCACCGAGTTCAAGCAGCCCTGGGGCAAGGCCTACTTCGCGCCGGTCTACGACTTCGGCAGCAAGGAGATCGTCGCCTGGTCCACGTCGCTGCACCCCAACATGGCTCAGCAGCACGAGCTGCTCGACCAGCTCGTGTCCAAGAAGCCCAAGGGCTCCAGGCCGATCCTGCACTCGGACATGGGCTGGCAGTACCAGCAGGCCGGTTGGTGCAGGCGGCTGGAGGAGGCCGGCGTGGTGCAGAGCATGTCCCGGAAGGGCAACTGCATCGACAACGGCGCGACGGAGCAGGTGTTCGGCCACATCAAGGACGAGTTCTTCCGCGGAAGGACGTGGCCGGACTTCGAGTCCTTCAAGGCGGACCTCGACGACTTCGTGGTCCATTGGAACACGAGGAGGCGCCAGGTTAAACTGAAGGGACTGACCCCGGAGGAGTTCCGGAGCCAGTCCCTTGCGGCGTAGCTTTTATTTAAGCCGTCCAAGTTTTGGGGTGCAGTTCAGTTTCTTCCGGGCGGGGGCTGGCGTTAGCGTATGGCTTTGTAGGTCTTTAGGCCTCGTCGACGACCTTGAGGCCGCGCGTGTGGTCGATCTCGTTGAGGAGGTTAACGCGACGCTCGTGGCGGCCGCCCTCAAACTCGGCGTCGAGCCACTCGTCGACGATCATCTTGGCGAGCTCGGAGCCCACGACGCGGGCGCCAAAGGCGAGCACGTTGGTGTTGTTGTGCATACGGGAGAGCTTGGCGCTGAAGGGCTCGGAGCACACGACGGCGCGTACACCCTCGACCTTGTTGGCAGCCAGGCTAATTCCGACACCGGTGCCACAGATGAGGATGCCCAGGTCGACGTCGCCGTTGGCAACGGCCTTACCCACCTTGTATCCGGCGATGGGGTAGTCAAAGCTCTCGGAGGTGTCGGTGCCAAAGTTCACGACCTCGCAGCCGCGCTCCTTCAGGTGCTCGGAGATGATGTTCTTGAGCTCGACGGCGGCATGGTCGTTGCCGATACCAATCTTCATGAGTGGTTCCTCTCTGGTCCGTGCGGCGGAATTGCTAAAGGTTTTACCGCGTTCGACTGCATGATAGCGCGACTTTTGCGTAAACGCTCGGGCGTTTTTTGGTCAAACGCTTTAGCATGCGACAAGACCGGCTTCTCATGAATGAATGCCGTCAGTTTGCGCCTGAATGCCGTCTACCGGAACCTGGGTTGCGGTTTTTGATGCATTGTTATCAAATAAAAGAGCTAATTATTCTTGAGAGCCCAGCCCGTTATACAAGTAGGAGATACCTATGCCTGCCGATTCCCTTCGCGATGCCGCGTTTTGCGATGTTTTGAACCGCGAGCTTGTCTGCGCGCTCGGCTGTACCGAGCCCATTGCCGTTGCCTATGCAGCGGCACTGGCGAGCCAGACGCTCGGTTGCGAGCCCGATCATATGGATGTTGCCTGCTCGGGCAACATCATCAAGAACGTCAAGAGCGTGACCGTGCCCAACTCGGGCGGTATGCACGGTATTGAGGCCGCGGCCGTGCTGGGTGCCGTGGGCGGCGACGCTAAGAGCGCGCTCGAGGTGCTCGAGAGCGTTAACGATGAAGACCGCGCTCGCGTGGCCGAGCTCCTCGCCGACGCCGGCTACTGCGATGTGTCGCTTGTCGAAGGTGTGCCCAACCTCTACATCAAGGTGACTGCGACGGCCGGGGGCCATACCGCGGTCGTCGAGATCACCGATCACCACACCAATGTCACGTGCCATACGCTCGATGGTATTCCGGTATGCGGCAAGTCGGCGGGGGAGTGTGCCGCCTGCGCCGAGCGCGTGGTGGCCGAGCGTGCGGCGGATAAGGCCGATGCCCCTATGAGCATTGAGTCCATCATCGACTTTATCGAGGACGGTGACATTGAGGACGCCCGCGCTGCCGTTGAGCGTCAGATTGAGCTGAATGGCGCAATCAGTGCCGAGGGCCTTGCGCACGCTTGGGGCGCCGAGGTGGGTCGTACGCTGCTGGGTGCTCGTGCCGATGACGTCGCCTGCCGTGCCCGTGCCCGTGCGGCCGCCGGGTCCGACGCCCGCATGAACGGCTGCGCGCTGCCGGTCGCCATTGTGTGCGGCTCGGGCAATCAGGGCATTACCTGCGCATTGCCCGTCATGGAGTATGCCGAGTACCTGCGTTGCGACCACGAGCGCCTGGTGCGCGCCGTGATGCTGTCCGATCTTATCGCCGTGCATATCAAGAGCTATATTGGTGCGCTCTCGGCGTTTTGCGGTGCTATTTGCGCCGCGTGCGGCGCCGGCGCTGCGATTACCTGGCTGTGCGGTGGCACGCGCGAGCAGATTGGCGCGACGGTCTCGAATACGCTCGGTAACGTGGGCGGCATCGTGTGCGATGGCGCCAAGGCGAGTTGCGCGGCTAAGATTTCTGCTGCCGTTGATGCTGCGATTCTGGGCCACGATATGGCCATGCAGGGCCGCGGCTTCCGCGCCGGCGAGGGTCTCATTCAGGATACCGTCGAGCAGACGATTGCCAGCATGGGCTACGTGGGCCGCGTGGGCATGAAGGACACCGACGTCGAGATCCTCAACATCATGATCGGCAAAACCCGGGTCTGTTAAGACAGCTCGTCGGCTACTTGGTGTTCGTAGAAGGCTTCTACTACGGCGTTAAAGTCGCGGGCAAAGTCTTCCATGGTTCCGCGCCAGGTGGCTCGGCCGGGTTTTCCCTGGCCAACATAGGCAGTTTGAATGCCGCAGGCGGGACTGGGGAAGTCGCGCTTGGGATCGTTGCCCACCATAAGGACCTCGTGCGGCTCGAGCCCCATCACCTGAAGCTGCTCTAGATAGTAGGTGGCATCGGGCTTGCAGCGGGTGGTGTTTCCCATGTGCGTGACGAGCTCAAAGGGAGCGTCGGCCAGGTCGCCCCAACCCATGCGGCACTCGATGGCCCCCTGGGGAAAGCTGGGGTTGGTAAAGAGCGCGCAACGCAGCCCTGCGTCCTGTACGGCCTGGAGCGCGGCGTGCGCGCCCGGCATGGCGTGGGCGTTAATGACATCGTCGTTCTTGTACGGAAGAACTTCGCGGTCATAGTAGGTAAACGCCTCGTAGATGAGGGGATCGGAGAGGCGGATCCCGCATCGGCGCTCGACCTCTTCTTGGTAAAACTCAAGATTGGTGCGGTTGTCCGTGCCGCTGCGGCGATTGGCGTTGAGGTCGACCAGGATGGTGCCGAGGCGTGCCATCGTGCCACCGCGGCTGCGGCGCCCGATATCCGCGAGCATCGAAGAGACATCCTTAAAATAGCGAAGGATGAACGCGTTGAGGTTGATGCTGAGAAGCGTCTCGTCCATATCGAAAACGACTGCTTTGAGCACGCGGGCACCTTTCTCGAAAAATCGATCTAGAATCGTTGGCTCCGGATACTTTACCCCAAAGCCGAATGCCTGGCTGGTTATCGTCACGTTGCGGAGACGTGTGTTCATAAGATTACGAAAAAGTCTCCACACGAGTAAAAAATCGCAGTTCACGCTTGAAATCGAACTCATTTCCCCGTAACCTATACGAACGTGATTGCATAAGCGTCACATTAGTATCTGTCGGCTCCCGAGTGTTCCTAAACGTTGTGTGCTTGTCGCACCCTTCTGTAGGTCCTAGCAATCGGGGCCCCGTAGTTCGAAAGGGGTCCACCTTTGAGTGAGATTCAGAACTCGTCCATTTTCTCTCTTGACGATGTCAATGAGGAGGAGATGAACAACCTCATCGACGGTACGATTACCGACTTTGATGAGGGCGATCTCGTTAACGGCACTGTCGTTAAGATCGAGCATGACGAGGTGCTCGTTGACATCGGATTCAAGTCCGAGGGCGTTATCCCGGTCCGCGAGCTGTCCATCCGCAAGGACGCTAACCCTGCAGACATCGTTGCACTCGGTGATCCCATCGAGGCTCTGGTTCTCCAGAAGGAGGACAAGGACGGTCGTCTGGTCCTGTCCAAGAAGCGTGCCGAGTACGAGCGTGCTTGGAACCGCATCGAGGAGAAGTTCAACTCCGGCGAGAACGTCGAGGGCGAGGTTATCGAGGTTGTCAAGGGCGGCCTGATCCTCGACATCGGCCTGCGTGGCTTCCTGCCTGCTTCCCTCGTCGACCTCCGTCGTGTCAAGGACCTCACCTCCTACATGGGCACCCGCATCGAGGCTCGCGTCATCGAGATGGACCGCAACCGTAACAACGTCGTCCTCTCCCGTCGCGTCGTGCTCGAGGAGTCCCGTAAGGCCGAGCGCTCCGAGATCCTGTCCAAGCTCAAGTCTGGCATGCGTCTCCAGGGCACCGTTTCCTCCATCGTCGACTTCGGCGCCTTCGTCGACCTCGGCGGTATCGACGGCCTCATCCACATCTCCGAGCTCTCCTGGAACCACGTCAACCATCCTTCCGAGGTTGTCAAGGTCGGCCAGGAGGTCGAGGTCGAGGTTCTCGACGTCGATCTCAACCGCGAGCGCATCTCCCTGGGTCTCAAGCAGACCACCGAGGATCCGTGGCGCGCACTGGTCAAGAAGTACCCCGTCGGCGCTATCGTCGAGGGCACTGTGACCAAGCTTGTCCCGTTCGGCGCTTTCGTCGACCTGGGCGAGGGCATCGAGGGCCTGGTGCACATCTCCGAGATGGCCAACAAGCACGTCGACCAGCCTTCTCAGGTCACCCACGTGGGCGACAAGGTTCAGGTCAAGGTCATGGAGATCGACCTCGACCGTCGTCGCATCTCCCTGTCCATGAAGTCTGCTGCTGAGACTCTGGGCGTCGAGATCGAGGTTACCCCGCTTCCTTCCGAGAAGAAGGACGAGGAGACCGACGCCGAGTAAATCGGTTTGACGATCACTTGTTTTAAGGGATCCGTCCGCAATGGACGGGTCCCTTTTTGCATTTGCTGCTGAGGTGCGCGATGCTATCCGTGCGCAATGCTGCCCGGGTTGTCTGTTTGCTATTGGGTTGTCGGTGCATGAAAAATGCCGACATCCCGCCTCGGGGAGGAGGCGGGAACACACCGAGTAGACGGAGGGGTGCGGAGCGCGGTCGCGTCTCGACTGACGACGTTGCCCATCGACAGGACCATTGTAACGCATGGCGGTTCTTGGTTTATCGTGTCGAGCGTTTGCGTTGTGCCATTGCCTGCGGCAATGGTGTGTTACACTCTTGCACTGCTGAGTGGGCCAGACGGTCGCGCGATGTGCTGCTTGCAGTACGCGTGAGGAAAGTCCGGGCTCCAGAGGGCGGGATGCCGGCTAACGGCCGGGCGGAGTGATCCGACGGAAAGCGCCGCAGAAAAGAAGACTCCCACCTGCGCCGCAAGGCGTAAAGGGAAAAGCTGAAACGGTGGTGTAAGAGACCACCAGCGTCGTGGCAACACGGCGGCTTGGCAAGCCCCATCCGGAGCAAGCGCGAATAGGAACGCTATGGGCCGGCCCGGTCCGCGTTCGGGTAGCGTGCGTGGAGCTGCATGGTAACGTGCAGACAAGATAAATGACCGTTCACGACAGAACCCGGCTTATAGGCCCACTCAGCACTTTGTTGACGCTGCGAACCCGTCAGCGCGGCAATCTGCCTTTCAAGCCTTCGGGCATGACCATAAGGTCAATGCCCTCGTCTTTCAAGGCACCTTGCTCGCGCTGACGGGTTCTCGCTTTCGTTGACGGAATCATCGGCGGTTCCTTTCTTAGCGTCTCGCTGTTTTTGCCTGGTCATTGACGTTGCTGTTCTATTTATCGGGGTTATTGGTACGGCCTTTGCCGTATTATTGAGGCTGTTTGTTGCTTTGCTTGTTGTTGAGGGGCTTTGTTGGACAGCTATTTTACTCTGCAATCGAATATTGAGGCTACGGGCGAGTTCGTTGACCGCAAGAGCCGGTTTATTGCCCAGCTGGTCCATATTGAGTCCGAGGATGAGGCGAATGCCTTTATCGAGATGGTTCGCAAGCATCATTACGACGCTCGACACAATGTTCCCGCGTGGATTTTAGTCGATGGACGCGAGCGCCAGAGCGATGATGGTGAGCCGAGCCGCACGAGCGGTATGCCGACGCTCGAGGTGTTGCGCGGCGCAGAGCTCAAAAATGTTTGCTGCGTGGTGACGCGCTATTTTGGTGGCACGCTGTTGGGACCTGGTGGCTTGGTGCGCGCCTATACCGCGGCGACGCAGGCGGCGGTGGCCGCGGCTCAGGAGGCCGGGCAGATCGTCGAGATGACGAGTGTCGTGCCTGTTGACGTGCATGTGGCCTATCCGCAGTACGAGCAAGTGCTTCGTTTGGCGCAGGATTCGGGTGCCAAGGTTTCGGATACCGATTACGCGGATGCCGTGACACTTCACTTGGTGTTTAAGGCGGGGGAGCAGGAGCCGTTTTGCGCTAAGATGCGCGAGCTTATGGCGGGGCGCGAGGAGATTGAGGTCGGCGCTCCCAAATTTGCCGAGTTCTAACGGCGACGGCCGGCGTGCTTTTGGATGGATCCTAAGCGCGTCGGCCGTCGTTTTACTGTTGCTGCCGTTTACTCGGCGAGCTGCTTTAGCACATCGCAGGCGATCTCGACGGCATCGTCGATGCAGCCGGGGCAGCTGCGGAGCGGACCTTTATCCGATCCGATGCCCTTGAGCGTGCCGCAGACGGTCGTCGTGTTCTTCTCGCCAAATCGCTTGGCAATCTCGCGCGACAGCTTGTAGGTCTGGCCTTTGGTCTTGGGGTTCTCCATGCCGTCGCTCATTACAAAGCCCATGATGGCAACAGCGCCCGAGATGGCGCCGCAGGTCTCGGTCATGCCACCCATGCCGGCGCCAAAGCCCTCGGTGAGGGTAAAGGCGGTCTGGGGGTCGAGCCCGACGGCAGGTGCGAGCGTGCAGGCAACGGCCTGTGCGCAGTTAAAGCCGCGGGCGTGGTATTCGGCAGCCTGAGCCTGGCAGGCGGCGGTGTCGAGCTGGGCCGTATCGATTTGCTTCATCGTTGTCTCCTTGGTCACGGTGTACCCGCCTATGGTACCCGTGACGGGGCATGTAATCATCGAGAGCTTCATGTATGCCTCATTTTTATCTATCGAGCAAATGCCCAAGGCTTGAGATAAATACCCTTGATCAATTTGTCCCATAACCTACCTTGGGGATGGGTTGAGAGGGGTGCAGGGTAGCGGTATCGTGAACCGAATAAAACTAAAACCCAGGCAAGGGAGCTAGATATGAGCGAGCAGACCATCGGTACCACATGTGTTCAGGGCGGCTATCACCCGGGAGATGCCGAGCCGCGCCAGGTGCCCATCTACCAGTCCACCACGTGGAAGTACGACACGTCCGAGCACATGGGCAAGCTGTTTGACCTGGAGGAGTCGGGCTACTTCTACAGCCGTCTGCAGAACCCCAC
Organism: Collinsella sp.; assembly: GCA_048201615.1. Taxonomy (GTDB): domain Bacteria; phylum Actinomycetota; class Coriobacteriia; order Coriobacteriales; family Coriobacteriaceae; genus Collinsella. The sequence continues at coordinate 2,743 of DBFBFY010000017.1, read as the reverse complement.
GTGCGATCTCGTTGCCGCCAAGATCTGCGAGATGGAGGGCGGCACCGCTGCGATGCTCACGAGCTCGGGCATGGCTGCGAATTTCCTCGCGATCTTTAACGTGGCCGGTGCCGGCGATCATGTGGTCGCGAGCTCTGCTATCTACGGCGGTACCTACAACCTGCTCGCCCATACTATGGAGCGCATGGGTTTGACCTGTACCTTCGTTGCCCCCGACTGCACCGACGAGGAGCTCGAGGCAGCCTTCCAGCCCAATACCAAGCTCGTCTTTGGCGAGACAATCGCCAATCCCGCCCTTGCCGTGCTCGATATTGAGCGCTTTGCCAAGGCCGCGCATGACCACGGCGTGCCGCTGATGGTCGACAACACCTTCCCGACGCCCGTGATGTGCCGTCCCTTTGAGTGGGGCGCTGACATCGTTACGCACTCCACCACCAAGTACATGGATGGACATGCTGCCTACCTGGGCGGCGTGATCGTCGACCACGGCCAGTTTGACTGGATGGCCCATGCGGACAAGTTCCCGGGTCTCACCACGCCTGACGAGAGCTACCATGGCGTGACCTATGCCGAGAAGTTCGGTCGCGAGGGCGCCTTCATTACCAAGGCCACCGCGCAGCTCATGCGCGATCTTGGCCCCATGCAGAACCCGCAGGCGGCGTTCTTCTTGAACAGCTCGCTCGAGAGCCTGCATGTGCGCATGCCGCGTCATTGCGAGAACGGCCTGGCCGTTGCCAAGTTCCTGCAGAGCCATCCCAAGGTGCGCTTCGTGAGCTTTCCGGGCCTGGAGGGCGACAAGTACTATGACCTCGCTCAGAAGTACATGCCAAACGGTACCTGCGGCGTTGTGAGCTTTGGCTTTAATGGTGGTCGCGCGGCGGCCGAGACCTTTATGAAGAGCCTCAAGCTCGCCCAGATCGCCACGCATGTGGCCGACGCCCGCACCTGCTGCCTGCATCCCGCTAACGCTACGCACCGCCAGATGAACGATGAGGAGCTCATCGCCTGTGGCATCTCCGCCGACATGGTGCGCCTGTCGTGCGGTCTCGAGGACACGGCCGATTTGATTGCCGACCTTGAGCAGGCGCTCGAGCAGTGCTAGGCTAGCGTTCGCATAAGGCGCCGATGCTGGCAGAAAGCTTCGGCGACCTTTCGTTCCGATTCCGTAGGCGGGACCCCAATCGCGGCTGTTTGCAGGCGATCGGGGCCCCGTTTTTGCGTTGCACGATAGAAAGGATATACATGGAGAAAACTGCCGAGCAGCTGCGCCGCGAACACATTGCCCTAGAGGGCGACACCCACGGTAAGAATAAATGGGCGATTCTGTTCACCGTGCTCGTCATGACCTTTATGGCGTGTCTGGATGCGAGCATCGTGACGGTGGCGCTCCCAGTGATGCAAAAGGAGCTGGGGGTGGGTCTCGACCGCATTCAGCTCGTGAGCTCGGTGTATCTGCTCGCGACGTGCGTCGCCATGCTGCCGTTTGGCCGCTTGGGTGATGTGCGCGGCAAGGTGAATGTGTTCCAGCTTGGTGTAATCGTCTTTACGGGTGGCTCGTTGCTTTGCGGGCTTTCGGCTTCGCTCGAGGTGCTTATCTTGGCGCGTTTCGTGCAGGGCATTGGCTGTGCCGCCGCGATGGCCAACAATATGGGCATCATCACCGAGTCGTTTCCGGCGCGTGAGCGCGGCCGTGCCATGGGCATTCTGGCGACCTTTGTGGCTCTTGGCATGATGTGCGGCCCCGTGCTCGGCGGCGTGCTGGTGGCGAGCTTTCCCTGGGAGAGCATCTTCCTTATCAATCTGCCCATTGGCGTAATCTCGTTTATCGTGGGACTCTATACGCTGCCGCATGTGAAGCCGGAGGCTGGCGAACGCCCTATGCCGTTGACAGAGGCGGCGCGTCGCTGCTTTGCGAGCTCGGCTTTCACGATTAACCTGGCTTGCATGCTTATCGTGTTCGTGGGTATCGGTGCCTCCGAGTTTGTGCTGCCGTTCTACTTTCAGGATGCCCACGGCTTTAGCTCCGATATCTCCGGCCTGTTGTTTTTGGCGATGCCGGTCGTGAATGCCTTTGTGGGCCCGCTTTCGGGCTCGGTGTCCGACCGTGTTGGTTGTGAAGCGCCCACGGCCGTTGGCCTGGGCGTGTACGTGTGCGGTCTCTTTGCGGTGAGCACGCTTGACGAGCACTCTTCCGTCTTGATGATTGTGTGCTGCGTCGCGTTTATGTCGTGCGGCACGTCGATCTTCCAGAGTCCCAATAATTCGCTGTATATGGGTTCGGCTCCGCGTGAGGCGCTTGGCTTTGCGGGCAGCTTGAGCAGCTTGGCGCGCTATGCGGGCATAGCGCTGGGTATTACGGCGGCGTCGCGCATCCTGTATGGACAGACGAGCGCGGCGATGGGCAAGACGGTCACGAGCTATGTGGCGGGTCGTCCGGACGTGTTCCTCTTTGGCTTCCGTTTGGTATTCTACGTGCTGATGGCCGTTGCTACCGTGGGCTTTGCGCTCACATTGGTACGTTTGGTGAGGATGCGCGCCCGTCATTAGCGTGTAGTGGCAGGCTTGCCACGAATCGGACCTATCTACTGGTCTTGCAGCTTTATGGTGCGATGTGGCTTGTGGGGCGGGCGGGGGTCGGTCCGTGGTAGACTATCGAACAACGTTTATTAATCGCGCGGTATCGTTGCCGCGAGAAGGGGTTGCGCCATGCAGGAGCTTGAGGATCGTATTCGCCATGACGGCA
>DBFBFY010000016.1:0-3902 GCA_048201615.1 Collinsella sp. | reverse complement strand
TGCCGCGCGCGATGCGTCCAACGCCGCGCTGCTGCTGGACGGCCTGCGCGAGCTGGGTCTCGAGCCGCAGGTGATTCCAGGAGAAGTCGAGGCGCGCCTGACGTTTTTTGGCGTGGCGCACGACTTTGCCGGCGAGCGCATCATCGTCGCCGATTCGGGCGGTGGCTCCACGGAGCTCGCGACGGGTGTGTACGCACCGGAGCGCGGGGTCTTTGCGCTGGAGGGAACGCGCTCACTGGACATCGGTTGCCGTCGCGTGACGGAGCGGTTTTTTTCGGCGCTGCCGCCAACGGACAGTGAACTTGCCGCCGCTGGCGTATGGGCGGGCGAGCAGTTCGGGGCTTACTTTGAGGGCCTGCCTGTCGACTTTGAGCGCGCCGAGCGCCTCGTCGCGGTGGGCGGTACCGTCACCACGCTCGTGGCGCTGGTCCACGAACTGGAGCCGTACGACTCGAGCTTTGTGCACCTGCGCGAGCTTTCGATGGAGCAGATCTCGGCCGCCATCGATCGTATATCTACGCTGGATGTGGAGGGTATCGCTGCGCTGCCGGGCGTGCAGCCCAAGCGCGCGGGCGTGATTCTGGCCGGCGCCGTGGTGATTCGCGAGCTCATGCGCGCCGGTGGCTACGATGCGCTCACCGTAAGCGAGAACAGCCTACTCGCTGGCATGGTCGCCACCATCAACGAGGTTCTCGACGGCGCGACTCCCACCATCGCCTGGACCCCCAGCCTCAGCGCCCTCTAAATAAGTTGCGGTGAAATACGGACTACAATCGCCCTTTCGGGCACCAAACAGTCCCTATTCCACCGCAACTCAACAGCCGGCACCTGGGGACAGTCCTTGCGGGGCGTCCCCACAGCGCCTATGCCAGCTTGTCGATCTGCCCAATCTCCCAAAGCGGAATATTGATGAGCATGCCCTCGTCTCTATATGCCGCCAGGGAGCTCCTCACGCAACGCTCGAGTTTGAATTTTTCGCAGGCTATTTTCAGACTCTTCGCTTTAAGGTTCTCTGCCGCCTTGACCTCAAGCGGAAGCACGGTTCCCGCATGGTCGATGGCAAAGTCGGTTTCGGCATTGCCGGAGGTAGAGGACCAATACGCGGGAGTTTTGTCCTGGAGCAAAAGCTCCTGCGCGACGTATTGTTCGGTCAGCGAACCTTTGAACTCGGTAAAAACAGCGGATCCGTTAAGAACGATGGCCGGAGAGAGACCGGAGAGCGCTCCGAGGATGCCGGTGTCGATGCAGAACAGTTTGAAGCCCGAGAGGTCTTCATAGCTCGAGAGCGGCGCCTTTAGAGCGGAGACACGTGGCACCTTATGAACGATTCCGTAGTCCGTGAGCCACTGGAGGCTTTCCTCGAAATCGCGTGCGCGCGCTCCAGGACGAAGGGCGCCATAGACAAACTTCTTGTTCTCCTTTGCAAGCTGGCCGGGAAGGGATTTCCAAACCAACCTCATGCGCTCGACGATGCGGGCGGGTGCATGTTTGCCAAAATCGGATTCGTAAGCCTCGATGATTTGCTGCTGAAGCCTTCGGGCTTCGATGAAATCGCGTGTCTCGGCGAAAGCGGAGACAACTTCGGGCATACCGCCGACAACAAGGTATTCCTTGAGCAAGTGCTCGAGCTTTTCGGTAACGTTTGCCAGAAGGTTCATGTCTGCGGCAAGGACGGCGTCGGCGAGCGGGCCGCCGTCGACGGCACGAACGAATTCGGCAAACCCCATGGGACGCATGGTGAGCTGGTCGATTTTACCGACGGGAAATGACTCGTTTTCGCGTCGGAGCGCGAGGCCCATATAGGAACCGGCTGCCACGATGTGGTATTCGGGTGCAAGTTCGTTGAAGTACTTGAGTGAGGTGATCCCGCGTGGTGCCTCTTGGATCTCGTCGAAGATGATGAGCGTGTCTTCCGGCGTTACGGTTTGGCCACGTAGGAGTTCTATCTGGGAGATGATGCGCTTGGGGTCGAGGTTCCCATCGAACAGCGAGCGTGTGCTCGGCTCGAGCATAAAGTCAAAACGAATGACGTTTCGATACTGCTGGCTTGCGAATTCGTTAAGAAGCCAAGTCTTTCCTGTCTGGCGGGCTCCCTTAAGCAAGAGAGGTTTGCGATTCGCCCTTGATTTCCAAGCGATAAGTTCACTCATAAGCTGTCGCTGCATATTGCCTCCCAACCCTCTCGGCTAGTATAAGGCCATTTGGGCGTTTCCATCGAAAAATGTGCGAGACAACCACGTTTTTCCATCGGAAAATGTGGGAGGCAACCACGTTTTTCCATCGGAAAATGTAGGAACACCAACCTAAGTTGCGGTGGAATAGTTCCTAAATGGGCTGGTAAACTGCCAAAACAGGAACTATTCCACCGCAACTTAGAGCCCCACCGGCGTGTAAAAGAAACGAGCCCGCATCCCTGGGGGACACGAGCTCGTAAACAATACATGGTAGGGGCGGTGGGACATTCGCGCATTTGCTGCGCAAATACGCACCGGCTTCGGCCGCCTGTCGGCGCCCTCGCCGGCTCGCTACGGACGCTGCGCGTCCGCTTAACGCTCGCCCCCTCGCGGGTTCGAGCCCCACCGGCGTGTAAAAGAAACGAGCCCGCATCCCTGGGGAACACGGGCTCGCAAGCAATCACATGGTAGGGGCGGTGGGACTCGAACCCACAATCCTTGCGGCGAGAGATTTTAAGTCTCCTGCGTATGCCAATTCCGCCACGCCCCCGTGAAACTAGAAGTCTAGCACAAGCCGTCCGTTACGCGTTGACGGCCATCGAGTGTTGGCCCGACTTCTCCAGGAACTCCTGGAACTTGGCTTCGTCGCCCTTGTTCTGGTACTGCAGGGCCAGCAGGTACTCCAAGCGGCAGCGCTTGACCTTGTCGTCACCGGCATCCTTGAGCATGCGCTCCAGCTCGGGAATGTCGTTGTGGCGCTTGAGGATCATCGTGTCGTACATCAGCTGACACTCGTGCGCGACTGCCTCGGCCTGACCGCCCTCAAAGCCCTTGATCTCGTGCAGCAGCTCTTTGGACTTTTTACGGTCCTCCTGGCCAACGTAGTAGTTAAAGGCCTTGATCACCAGGTCGACGCGCTGCATCTTGGGGAGGTTGAGCCCCAGCAGCAGGTCGAACATCTCGCTGGCACGCTCGTGGTCCTCGCGCAGCAGATAGGAGTTCAGACGCAGGTAGTCGCGGTTGTAGCGCGGGTACAGCATGCTGGTGAGTTTGCCGTCGAGCAAACGATCGAACTCGTCCCACTGCTTGGCGGCCATAAGCTGCTGCAGGCGCTTGAACGTTGTGCGTTTTTTGACGCTAAAGAACACCGACACGGCGATGCAGATGATAACGACGGCGGTCCAGAGTGTGCGGGAATCGGGCATATTAGGGTCCTTAGTCGCTCATAAAGCGAGCGGTATGACAACATGTACTAGATGTATTATACGCAGCGCGAAAGCAAACTGGCATAAAAGCTCATCGAGGCTGAGTGCCATCGCTCGCTGCGGTACACTTACCTAAAGTAAACCATGAAGGGAGACATTACCTATGAAGAAGATTGAGTTGGCTTGCGGTGCTGGCGCTGCTACTTCCACGCTCGTTGCCCAGAAGGTCGCTACTCTGCTCGACGCCAACGGTTATGCCGACAAGTACGAGATCGTGCAGTGCGCCATCTCCGAGGCCAAGGATTACTGCGACGAGGGCGCTGACCTGCTGATCGCCACCACCGTTGCCCCCGAGGGCCTCACCTGCCCGTACGTGAGTGGTGTGCCCTTCATGACCGGCATGAACCGCGTCGCTGCCGAGAAGGCCGTTCTCGACGTCATGGCTCAGTAGGCGCTGACTGCATGAGTGAGCAGAACGCCAATCCGGTAGAGCTCTTTGGTATGCGCGTTGCCCATGTGGGCA
>DBFBFY010000015.1:0-10527 GCA_048201615.1 Collinsella sp. | reverse complement strand
ATGGACGATCAGGATTTCCTGCTGAGCACCAAGACCGGCGAGGAGCTGTTCCACAACTTTGCCGAGGGCATGCCCATCGTCGACTATCACTGCCACATTTCTCCTAAGGAGATTTGGGAGGACAAGCGTTTCGAGAACATCACCGAGGTTTGGCTGGGCGGCGACCACTACAAGTGGCGCCTGATGCGTGCCAACGGCGTCGACGAGCGTTTTATTACTGGCGACGCCCCTGCTCGCGAGAAGTTCCAAAAGTGGGCCGAGACCCTGGGTCGCTGCGTTGGCAACCCCGTCTTTGAGTGGAGCCACCTGGAGCTTAAGCGCTACTTTGGCTACGAGGGCGTCCTCAACGGCAAGACTGCCCAGGAGGTCTGGGACCTTGCCAACACCAAGCTCGCTGAGGCCAGTTTCACCTGCCGCAACCTGATCAAGCAGTCCAACGTCCGCATGATCTGCACTACCGACGACCCCGCCGACAGCTTTGAGTGGCACAAGAAGATTGCCGCCGATGACAGCTTTGACGTTCAGGTCGTTCCCGCCATGCGCCCCGACGCGGCTCTACGCATCGAGCGCGGCCAGGAGTTCGCCGACTACTGCAAGCACCTCTCCGAGGCTGCCGGCGTTGAGGTCAGCGACTTCGAGGGCATGAAGTCCGCCATTTCCAAGCGCTACGACGTTGCTCACGAGCTGGGCTGCCGCGCCTCCGACCACGCACTCGACTACGTTATGTATGTCCCGGCTACCGCCGATGAGATCGAGGCCATCTTTGCCAAGGGTCTGGCTGCTGAGCCGCTTACCGAGGAAGAGATCCTCAAGTACAAGACTGCCTTTATGCAGTTCGTCGCTGGCGAGTATGTCCGTCTGGGCTGGGCCATGCAGCTGCACTTTGGCTGCAAGCGCGACAACAACCGCGCCATGTTTGCCAAGCTCGGCCCCGATACCGGTTATGACTGCATCTCCAACTACACGCCGTCCGACCAGCTTGCCGATTTCCTCAACTCCATTCAGGAGACCTGCGGCTTGCCCAAGACCATCCTGTACAGCTTGAACCCCATCGACAACACCATGATCGATACCGTGATGGGCTGCTTCCAGGAGGCTCCGACCGCCGGCAAGATCCAGAACGGTTCTGCCTGGTGGTTCAACGACAACGAGGTCGGTATGCGCGAGCAGCTCACGGCTCTGGCAAACGAGGGCGTGCTGGGCAACTTTGTGGGTATGCTTACCGACTCCCGCTCTTTCCTGTCCTATCCGCGCCACGAGTACTTCCGTCGCGTGCTGTGCAGCGTGATCGGCGAGTGGGTCGAGCAGGGCAAGTACCCGGCCGACATGGAGCTGCTGGGCGATATCGTGCGCGACATCAGCTACAACAACGCGGTCCGCTACTTTGGCTTTGATCTGGATACCGTCGAGGCATAAGCCTGCATCGAATCACATCGAACACGGGAGCGCCGTTGCCACACACGGCGCCCCCGTTTTGCTTGCACGCTAACAGCTATCTAAGGAGAGACACAGATGGAGAACATCAGCTACGATGCGCTCGAGAAGATCGGCTACAAGGGCTACCTGCTGCCCAAGGACGCTCCCGAGAAGGTTCTACAGTTTGGCGAGGGCAATTTCCTGCGCGCCTTCGTCGACCGTTTCTTTGACATGGGCAACGAGGCCACCGGCTGGAACGGCAAGGTTGTCATGGTGCAGCCCATCAGCGGCGCCTTTGGCTTTGCCGATGGCATCAATGCTCAGGACGACCTGTACACCGTGCTGGTGCGCGGCAAGGAGAACGGCAATACGGTTGACGAGTCCCGCGTGATCAGCGCCTGCAGCCGCTGCCTCAACCCGTATCGCGAGGACGACTATCGCGCCATGATGGAGGTCGCCGTCTCCGACAGCCTGGAGATCATCGTCTCCAACACCACCGAGGCCGGTATCGCCTACGACCCATCCTGTAAGGCCGACGACATGCCGCCCGCGAGCTTCCCTGCCAAGCTTGCCCAGGTCCTTCACGCCCGCTGGGCCGCCGGCAAGCCGGGCGTCATCGTGCTCGCCTGCGAGCTCATCGATCACAACGGTGAGGAGCTGCTGCGCATCATGAACCAGTACGTGAGCGACTGGGGCTGGGAGGACGAGTTTGCGCAGTGGATGGCCAACGACTGCACCGTCTGCACCACGCTCGTCGACACCATCGTCCCCGGTCGCATCCGCGATCCCAAGGAGGCCGCCGCGGTGGCTGAGCGTCTGGGCTACGAGGATCCCTTCCTGGCCGTGCGCGAGCCCTTCCAGATGTGGGGCATCCAGGGCGACGAGTCGCTTGCCGAGAAGCTTCCCTTTGTGAAGGCTGGTCTTCCGGGTGTCTTTGTGACTCCCGACGTCACCCCGTACAAAAAGCGCAAGGTCCGCATCCTCAATGGTGCCCACACCGCCTTCGTTCCGGGTTCCTGGGTTGCCGGCTTTGATATCGTGCGCGACTGCATGCATGACGAGACCATTCGCGGCTTCATGAACACCATGCTCTACGACGAGGTCATTCCGACGCTTGCCGCCGACTTGGATGTCGAGGACTGCAAGGCCTTTGCCGCCGCCGTCGAAAACCGCTTCGACAACCCGTTTATTGATCATGCGCTGCCCTCCATCTGCCTCAACTCCACGGCTAAGTGGCGCGCTCGCGACCTGCCCACGCTCAAGGACTACGTTGCCGAGACCGGCAACCTGCCCAAGTGCCTGGCGACGAGCCTCGCTACGCTCATCTCCTTCTACACACAGGAGCTCGTGTCCCGCGAGGGCGACGGCCTGCACCTGCGTCGCTCCGACGGCACCGAGTACACCGCTCAGGACGACGCCTTCGTGCTCGACTTCTACGCCGCCCATGCCGGCGCCGACGATGCCCAACTGGTGCACGACGTGCTCACCAACGAGCAGATGTGGGGCGAGGACCTTACGCAGATCGCAGGTCTTGAGGAGTTTGTCGTCAGCGCGCTCGCCGTCGTGCGTGCCGAGGGTGCCAAGCAGGCCTTCGCCAACGCTCAGGCGTAAATTTCCGGCGCAGACGCGGGCGCGGGACGGCGTGCCCGCGTCTCGACTTCTGCTCAACCTGTAGGGTTAGGACCATTTGCAATGAACACTATCCAGATCAATCCGGCCGACAACGTGATCGTCGCGCTGTCGCCGCTTGCCAAGGGCACCGCCGTCGCGGTTCCCGGGGTGGGCGAGGTCGTGGCCGCGGAGGATATTCCGCAGGGTCATAAGATGGCCGTGCGCTCGATTGCCGCGGGGGAGGACGTCATCAAGTACGGCCTTCCTATCGGCCATGTGACGGGCGATGTCCAGCCCGGTCAGTGGCTCCACACGCACAATGTGAAGACCAACCTTTCGGGCGAGGTCGAGTACGCCTACAACCCCACGCATCCGGTTGTGGATCCCGTTGAGCCTGAGACCTTTATGGGCTTCCGCCGCGCCGACGGTCGTGCCGCGACGCGCAACGAGCTGTGGATCATCCCCACGGTCGGCTGCGTCAACGAGGTTGCGCGTGCTATGTGCGAGCAGGCTCAGGATCTGGTCGAGGGCTCGCTCGAGGGCGTCTACTACTTCCCGCATCCCTTTGGCTGCTCGCAGACCGGCGCCGACCATGCCCAGACGCGTCGTCTGCTGGTGGCGCTCTCGCGTCATCCTAATGCGGCCGGTGTGCTATTCCTGTCGCTCGGTTGCGAGAACTGCACGCACCAGCAGGTGCTTGACGAGCTCGGTGACTTCGACCACGAGCGCGTCCGCTTCCTCACCTGCCAGGATGTAGCCGACGAGCAGATCGAGGGCCACAAGATTCTGGCCGAGCTGGCAGACCTCGCCAAGCAGGCCAAGCGCGAGCCCATTCCGGCCTCCGAGCTGGTTATTGGACTTAAGTGCGGTGGCTCTGACGGTCTTTCGGGCATTACCGCCAACCCCACGATCGGTCGCGTGAGCGATATGGTTGTCGCCCGCGGCGGCACATCGGTGCTTACCGAGGTGCCCGAGATGTTTGGCGCGGAGAGCATTCTGCTTGATCGTTGCGAGAGCCAGGACGTCTTTGACGCCGCCTCCGACATGCTCAACGGCTTTAAGGACTACTTCATTAGCCACGGCGAGGTCGTCTATGAGAACCCGAGCCCCGGCAACAAGGATGGCGGCATCACAACGCTCGAGGACAAGAGCTGCGGCTGCGTGCAAAAGGGCGGATCTGCCCCCATCGTTGACGTGCTGCCGTACGCCGGGCAGGCTACCAAGCATGGTCTGAACATGCTGTGCGGTCCGGGCAACGACATGGTATCCACCACGGCACTCACCGCTGCCGGCTGCCACGTGATCCTGTTCTCGACCGGCCGCGGCACGCCGTTTGGTGCGCCAGCGCCTACGCTCAAGGTGTTCACCAACCAGCGTCTGTGCGACCACAAGGCCAACTGGATGGACTTTAACGCCGGTGTGGTCGCCACCGGCGAGCGCACGCTCGACGAGGCTGCCCACGACCTGTACCAGCTGGTGCTGGACACGGCGAGCGGCAAGCTTACCAGCGCCGAGCGCCGCGGCTGTCACGAGATCAGCATCTGGAAGGACGGCGTCTGCCTGTAGCGATGACACGTTGAGCGCGTGATCGGGCAAGCTGTTGCAAAGACCGGACGACCCCGCTGAGGACATTCTCGGCGGGGTCGTTTTTCGTTTCTCGTTGCGTTGTCGTGCACGGCTTTTTTGGGGAAGGGTGCCCGGCACCCCCCCCTCATCTCCAGAGAACATTGAACGTTAACCTAGTGGTTGCGTGGTGCTGAATCGACTTGATAATCAAAAATGCAGGGATTTTTTCATTTTCAGGTCCGTTCAACGGCAAAAAACGACCGTTCAAGGATAATATACAAGTGAACGTTCACCTATTATAAGCAATCGCGCATAATCTAGCTAAACGTTCACCCTGAACGGCATGCAGACAGACGTCGGTATGGACTCCAATGTCTTGTTCCAAGACAATCGAGAAAAGAGAGGGAGCTCGATGACTAACAAGATCGGTAAAAAGCGCAAGATCACATTCTGGACGCGCTTGGGCTTTGGTATGGGCGGCATGCTCAACTCTGGTGCCCTGACCTTTACGCACAGCTACATGGTGCTGTTCCTGTCCACGGAGTGCGGTCTGTCCGCAGGCGAGGCTGCGCTGATCAGCTCGTTCGCCATCTATCTCAACGCCATTCTGTGCCCGCTCATGGGCTTTGTGGCCGATAACTTCTACGCTACCAAGATCGGCCGTATCTTTGGCCGCCGCCGTTTCTGGATCTTGCTGGCAATCCCGATGATGGTCGCCGAGCCGCTCATCTTTGTGGCTACGCCGTTTGGCTTCCCGTACTACTTCGCGCTGTACCTGATCTACAACGTCGCGTATACGTTCTGCACCGCCAACCTGTCGCCGCTTACCATCGAGATGACCGACGACTTCAAGGAGCGTACGTACCTCACCGGCTACAAGCACCTCTTTGGTAACGCCGCCGGCTTCCTGATGGCAGCACTCGTCGGCTTTGGCTTTGGCACCTTCGGCGAGACCAACCCGTTCAGCTACTTCATCATCGCTACGGTCAACGCTTCGGTCATGGCAATCTCGCTGCTGTGCGTGTACCTGTCCACGTGGGAGCACACCCCCGAGGAGGTGGCTCAGGAGAAGATCGAGAGCGTCGGCGAGGGCATTAAGAAGTTCTTCATCGACGTAATCTCCACCTTCCGCAACAAGTCCTTCCGCAAGGTCCTGTACGCACAGGTCTCCACGAAGCTCGCTGCTGCCTGCTGGTCTGCCTGCCTGTCCTTCTTCATCGTCTACTGCCTGCAGATTCCTAAGTCCTACGAGTCCGTGATGGAGATGCCTGGCAAGGTCGTCGCTATCGTCTGCACCGCCATCTGGGTCGCTCTCATGGCCAAGAAGGGCTTCCACAAGTCTTGGTACCTGGCCAACGTCGGTTGCGCTGCGTGCATCATCGCCTACAACTACTTCGCCTTTGGTCAGATCAATGGCACCTCTACGGTCGCCATCGCCATGATCGCCTACCCCATCATCTTCGCCATCTGGAAGTTCTTCTACGTCGGCTTCCAGTACCTGCCCGATGTTCTGCTCAACTACATCCCCGATGTCGATGAGCTCATCACCCTGCGTCGTCGCGAGGGCATCTACAGCTCCGCTCAGCAGCTCTGCCAGCAGATCGCCCAGGCTATCGCCGTTAACGCATGGGCCATCGTCCTTGCTGCCTCCGGCTTCATTCAGACCGCCGGCAACAGCGACGCCGTGACCCAGCCCGCCACCGTGCCTCTGTACATCTGCGGCTACATGCTCATCGGCTGCGCCGGCTTCTTCCTGCTCGCGGCTGTCCTTGCCCGCGGCATCAAGATTGACAAGGAGCAGTGCGACGTCCTTTGCGACGAGATCCGCCGCGTCAAGGAGGGCGGCAAGATGGCCGACGTCAAGCCCGAGGTCAAGGCGCTTTGCGAGGAGCTCTCCGGCTTTAAGTACGAGGACTGCTTTGCCCACAACAACGTTGGCTTCCAGGACGGTAGCGTAACCCCCGCCGAGTAAGGCCGACATATCGTCCAAATCACAGGGCCGTGCCACCGGAATTCCGCCGGCAGGCACGGCCCTTTTTCAACAGCGTACAATTTGCCTTTAGAGCATCTTTTTGAGGGAGAAACCCATGGAGACGAACGTTATCTGGCGCAACGCGCGCGCGGCGGTTATCGAGCTTGACGACGGCGGTTACTTTACCTGCGCCGATACGTGGGAGATCTTTGTCAACGACGAGCCCGCCGGTACCACGAATACGGTCGAGACCTATGTCGACGGCCTGATCCCCGGCAAGCGCAACCTGGTTCGTTTTGTTTGTGGCGACCGCGAGCTGAGCGTAGGTGTCACCACGCCGGCTGAGCCCTTTACCATCAACGTTTGCGACTGTGGCGCCAAGGGCGATGCCGAGCACGACGACACCACCAACATCCAGGCTGCCATCATGGCCTGCCCCAAGGGCGGGCGCGTGCTGATCCCCGCCGGTAGTTATCGCATCAAGTCCCTCTTCCTTAAGAGCAATATCAACATCGAGCTCGCCGAGGGGGCGGTGCTGCTGGCCCGCCACGATCGTGCCGCGCTTGCCTACATTCCGGGCACGGTCACGGGCAACGAGGGTGCCGGTTATGCCGGTACCGATATGCTGCCCCTGGGCCGCTGGGAGGGCGAGAGCTTCTCGACCTACTGTTCTACCTTTACGGGTCTGGGCGTGCACGACGTGTGCATCTATGGTCGTGGTGCCATCGACGGCCAGACCGATTTTGCCGAGGATAACTGGTGGAACAAGGACTTTAAGAACATCTTCCGTCCCGAGGAGGGCCGCGAGGTCGCCCGTCCGCGCATGATCTTCCTGTCCGAGTGCCAAAACGTGAGCCTTGCCGGCTTTACCGTGCGCAACAGCCCAGCGTGGAATATCCATCCCGTCCTGTCCGAGCATGTCGACGCGCTCTGCCTGTCGATCGAGGGTCCCAAGAACTCCCACAACACCGACGGTTTCGATCCCGAGAGCTGCGGCTTTGTCCGCATCCTTGGCTGTCAGTTCTCGGTGGGCGACGACTGCATCGCCATCAAGAGCGGCAAGCTGGGCATTGAGCCCGAGCTTCGTCCCGCCACGCACGACGTGCTGATCTCTCACTGTTACATGCACGATGGTCACGGCGCCGTGGTCCTGGGTTCAGAGGCTGCCGGCGGCATCAAGGACCTTACCGTGAGCAAGTGCCTCTTTGAGCGCACCGACCGCGGCCTGCGCGTCAAGACCCGCCGCGGGCGCGGCAAGGATGCCGTCAACGAGGGCATTACCTTTGAGCACATTCGCATGGACGAGGTGCTCACGCCCTTCGTGGTCAACTCCTTCTACTTCTGTGACAAGGACGGCAAGACCGATTACGTGCAGTCTCGCGAGGCGCTGCCCGTCGACGACCGCACGCCCGGCTTTGGCGCCACGACGTTTTGCGATATCGAGGCCACCAACTGCCATGCTGCCGCGGCCTATATCACGGGTCTGCCCGAGAGCAAGGTGACACGTCTGACGTTCCAAGACGTTCACGTTACATTTGCCGACGATGCCGAGCCCTTTGTGCCGGCCATGGCCTGTGGTGTGGAGCCGATGGTGCGCCAGGGCATCATCGCGCAAAACGTCAAGGTACTCGACCTGCAAAATGTGGTTATTGAGGGCCAGGACGGCGAGGAGCTGCAGCTCCAGAACGTCGACAAGGTTGTTCGTTCCTAACTCGGGTTGATGACCAGGGCTGTATTGTCGGATAAATCGGCAATGCAGCCCTTGTGCGATACGGCCGTGTGCGCTGCGCTACGCATCATGGTGAAAGGGAATACATGCTCAATAAAACGATTCCTGTCGGGGTCGATGGCTCGTCTGCCACGATTACGTCTTATGTTTTTGCCCCGACCGAAGATGCTTATGCTTTAAAACCGCTGCCTGCAGTTGTGGTCGTGCCAGGAGGCGGCTACGATCACGTTTCGCCGCGCGAAGGCGAGCCGGTAGCGCTCCGTTTGTTGGCGATGGGCTACCAAGCGTTTGTACTGAACTATTCGGTTGCTCCGGCTGTCTATCCGCTGGCATTGCAAGAACTCGCGCGGGCGGTCGATACCGTCCGAAGCCATGCGGCAGAGTACTGTGTCGATCCTGATCGGATTACGGTCATGGGTTTTTCGGCCGGTGGGCATCTAGTTGGCTTGCTCGGGGCGCTTTGGGACCAACCCTGGCTTGCAGAGTCGATTTCGGCATCGCCTGAGTCGATTCGGCCTGACACACTTTGCTTGGGCTATCCGGTCGTAAGCTCGGGGGCCTATGCTCATCGTGGTTCGTTTGAACACCTAACGGGTGCCGATGGCGCTTTGGCTCAAAATTTGTCGATCGAGAATATGGTGGGCGATGGCTTCCCCCGTACGTTCTTGTGGGATACCGCCGAGGATGCATCGGTACCAGTTCAAAATAGCCTCCTTCTTGCGCAGGCTCTTGCCGACCACGGGATTGGCTTTAGCCTACATGTCTTTCCGCATGGAAAGCATGGGGCATCGCTCGCCACGGCCCAAACGGCATTTAAGGGCTGCGCCGAGCATATTCAGCCACAGGTTCAGGGCTGGCCTGAACAGTTCGTTGCATGGGAGCGTGATGGACGATGAGCGAAAGTATCTATACGCTGCGCGTTTCGAGGGCTGCGGCAGGAGCGTATCCAACGATTTCCGATGCCTTGGCGGCAGCCGATCAGCTCTATCCGGATGCCGAGCAACCGGTGATGATTCGCGTCGATCCGGGCGAGTATTGCGAGCGGGTCGAGATTCATCGCTCGCATGTGACGATTGAGGGAGAGACGGCCGACAGCGTGCGTATCGTGGGCAGCCTGGGTGCCAAGATGCCTTCGGAGGACGGCTCGGGCGTCGACGGCACGCTCGGCACGTTTAGGACCTATACCGTTTTGGTCGATGCCGACGACGTACGGCTCGAGAACCTCACGATCGAAAACGATGCGGGCGATGGGCGCGAGGTCGGTCAAGCGATTGCCCTGTATGCTGATGGCGACCGTCTGGTTGTCGATGCCTGCTGCATTAAGGGACACCAAGACACGCTGTTTTTGGGTCCGCTGCCGCCGCATGAGGCCAAACCGGGCGGGTTTATAGGACCCAAACAGTATGCGCCGCGCCGGGTGGGGCGCCAGTATTTTCGACGTTGCCGGATCGAGGGCGATGTCGACTTTATCTTTGGCGGCGCGCGTGCCTACTTTGAGGGGTGCGAGATTCGCTCGCTCAACCGCGATATGGACGTGAACGGCTACGTGACGGCGGCGTCGACGCCCGAAGGCGAGTCGCACGGCTTTGTGTTCCACGGCTGTTCGTTTACAGCTCCGGATGGCGTGGCGCCGGATTCGGTCTACCTGGGTCGTCCTTGGCGCGAATGGGCGCAAACTGTGCTGATCGATTGCTGGCTGGGGCGACATATCAAGCGCGAAGGCTGGTGGGATTGGAATAAGCCGGCGGCACACAACTGCGTGCAGTATGCTGGCGCGATTCTGCATGGGCCGGCGGGTGATACTACCGGCTGGGTGCCGTGGGCGAATGAACTCGATGTGATGGCTGCCGCCGGGTACGCTCGCGAGCAGGTGCTTGCCGGTGGGGATGGCTGGGATCCCGAGGGCGGCGACGGTGATGCGGTTGAGACGGCTGAACTGTCTGCCAACGGTCGCACCGTGCACATCGAGACGTACTGCGAAGACGAACCTGCGCTGCGTGCCCGGCTGAAGCGCGAGGGGCGTTCGGCTGCTTTTACGGGCAAGACTCCTGCAGATTTTGAGGCATGGAAGATTGCGACCAGGACTCGTCTGTACGATGTTTTGGGCCTTTCGCTTATGGACCGCGTCCCGATTGAGATTCGTGAGCTCAGCCGCGTGCGGGTTGCCGGCGGCATCGTGCGCACCCATGCGATGTTGCAGGTCGAGCGCGATGTTTGGATGCCGTTCTACCTG
>DBFBFY010000014.1:0-7494 GCA_048201615.1 Collinsella sp. | reverse complement strand
ACTTTTCCGCGGCACATCGACACAGGTGCGATAAGATAGAACGCCATGTCTGGCTGCGCGGTTTACGCAGGCTGGGCAAATCTGTACGACGCCGCCCGGAACGACACGGGGCGGCACAGATCCATAAAGGAGGATCACTGGTATGAGCCAGACCCGTCCCATCGATGAGCATTCCATGCACACCCGTACCTGCGGCGAGCTTCGCTTCGAGAACGTGGGCGAAGAGGTCACCCTCACCGGTTGGGTGAGTCGTCGCCGCGACCACGGCGGCCTTATCTTCTGCGACCTTCGTGACCGCGAGGGCATCACGCAGCTCACCTTCGACCCCGAGCACTCCGACGGCGATGCCTTTAAGATCGCCGAGACCATGCGTCCCGAGTGGCCCATCAAGATCCACGGCGTCGTGCGCGCTCGTGGTGAGGAGACCACCAACACCAAGCTCGCGACCGGCGAGATCGAGGTCCTGACCGACCACGCCGAGGTGCTCAACACGTCCGTCACCCCGCCGTTCCAGATCGAGGACGGCATCGAGACGAGCGAGGACACCCGCCTGCGCTATCGCTATCTGGACCTCCGTCGTCCCGAGATGATGGCCAACCTCAAGCTGCGCTCCGACTTTACCTTTGCCATTCGGGAGGCGCTGCACAACCGTGAGTTCATGGAGGTCGAGACGCCCTCCCTGTTCAAGTCCACGCCCGAGGGCGCTCGCGACTTCATCGTTCCCAGCCGTATTCAGCCGGGTAACTTCTACGCCCTGCCGCAGTCCCCGCAGCTCCTGAAGCAGCTGCTCATGGTCGGTGGCGTCGAGCGCTACTACCAGGTTGCCAAGTGCTTCCGCGACGAGGACCTGCGTGCCGACCGTCAGCCCGAGTTCACCCAGGTCGATATCGAGATGTCCTTCGTGGACCAGAACGACGTCATGAGCGCGCTCGAGGAGGTCCTGGCCGACGCCTTCGGCCGCATGGGCGTCGAGATGCCTACGCCGCTGCGTCGTATGGACTACTGGGAGGCCATGGACACCTATGGCTCCGACAAGCCCGATACCCGCTATGGCATGCACCTGGTCGACCTGACCGACATCTTCGCCAACTCCAAGTTCAAGGTCTTTGCGACTGCCGCAAACGAGGAGGGCTCTGTCGTCAAGGCCATCAACGCCAAGGGCGCCGGTGCCTGGGCACGTGCCAAGATCGATAAGCTTGCCGGCGTGGCCTCCACGTTTGGCGCCAAGGGCCTGGCCTGGATTGCTTTCCGCGAGGACGGCTCTATCAACAGCCCCATCGTCAAGTTCTTCTCGGACGAGGAGATGGCGGCTCTGCGCGAGCGCATGGATGTCGAGCCCGGCGACCTTGTGATGTTCGCCGCCGGCCCGCGCTTGCTCTCCGACGAGATCCTGGGCGGCATGCGTTCGCACATGGCCAATGCGCTCGAGATCAAGCGCGAGGGCCACGACTTCCTGTGGGTCGTCAACTTCCCGCTGTTCCACTGGGACGAGGATCGCAAGGCCTATGCTGCCGAGCACCAGCCCTTTACCCTGCCGACCGAGACCGACATCGCCAAGATCGAGGCCGACCCGTTGGCAGCCGGTTCTTGCACCTACGACTTTGTCATGGACGGCTTTGAGGCCGGCGGCGGCGGTATGCGTATCCACAACGCCGAGATGCAGATGTCCATGCTCAAGCTCCTGGGCTTTACCGAGGAGCGTGCCGAGTCTCAGTTCGGCTTCCTCATGGAGGCCCTCAAGTTTGGTGCGCCCCCGATGGGCGGTTTCGCTCTGGGCCTGGACCGCGTGTGCATGCTGCTCACCGGTTCCGACTCCATCCGCGACGTCATGGCGTTCCCCAAGACGGCCAGCGGCTCCGACCTTATGTCGGGCGCTCCGAGTGCCGTTAGCGGCGCCCAGCTCAAGGACGTCAGTCTGCGCCTGATGTAGGCGAGCGGCTACATCTTGCTTGCAACGAGGGAAGGACGTGTGTCTTCCCTCGTTTTTTATACGCCGAGGTTGCGAGGGTATAGGTTGACTGGGCGTCGCGGAAACTACGTCCCAGAATTTGCGTCCAAAACGGGTCGCAGTTTCCCAAACAGGCCCCTTTGGGAAACTGCGTCCCAGAATCCAGCCAAATAACGGGTCGCACTTTCCGGTTGAGCCTTCTGGCGGGCTTCAACAAGCATCTAACGCTACAATAACTACCACATGGCTGGGTTTGCCAGCCGAATGTACGATGTCGTGGGAGGGGACATGGTCGAGTTTACAAAGACGATTAAAGATCCGTTGGGATTGCATGCCCGCCCGGTTGCGCTGCTCTATGACATCATTGCCAAGCATCGTTGCGACGTGTCAGTCAGTATCGGCGATCGCCACACGGATGGCCGCGATGTCATGGGACTCATGGCTCTCTACGGCGAGTGCGGCGAGGACATCATCTTCCGCGTTTCGGGCGTAGACGAGGCTTCCTGCGTTACGTCGATCAGAAATCTCTCGCTCTAAGCATGATAGGGCGTGGTAAAGGATGGTCCTTTGCCGCGCCCTTTTGTTTCGTATAGGAAACTTTTTCGAAATCTGAATGGGGACCCTTTCCAAAAAGTTAACCACGTGTTAGTTTACTAAAGCGAACATAGGCGTGGTTAACTTTTACCGCGTCGATGTTGAGGACGAACTGACGTTAGGAGCCACTCATGTCTTGCGGACCGCAGATGCCGGCAATGCCGCTTTCGATGGTAAAAGCGGGCGAAACCGTGCGCGTGTCTCGTGTAAAGGGCAATGAGGATATGAAGCACCACCTCAAGGACCTCGGCTTTGTCGAGGGCAGCGAAATCCACGTGGTGAGCTCGAGTGGCGCCAATATCATCGTCACTGTGCTCGGCGCACGCTTTGGCATCGATTCCAAGGTTGCCATGCACATCATGACCGTCGGTTAGTCCACAGCATTTGATAAAAACCGAAAGGGGGACAAGAGGATGAAGACGTTGGGTGACGTTAAGGTGGGCGAGAGCTCCACCATCGTCAAGCTTCACGGTGAGGGCGCGCTTCGCCGCCACCTTATGGACCTGGGGCTCATCAAGGGCACTTCGTTCAAGGTCGTAAAGGTAGCACCGCTCGGCGATCCGGTCGAGATCAACGTGCGCGGCTACGAGCTTTCCATCCGCAAGGAGGAGGCGGCCGTCGTCGAGGTCCAGTAGGGGCTTGCTACGTATATTTCTGCAGATAAAGTTAGGTTTTTCTAACTTAATGCAGCACTTTGAAGCACATTATCCAGCCTGCGCGGAGAAAGCAGCGCAGGCACACAAGGAAGAAGGATTGAATGGCGGATTCTCAGATCCATGTCGCGCTGGCGGGTAACCCCAACTGCGGCAAGACCACGCTTTTCAACCTGATCACCGGCGCCAACGGCTACGTTGGCAACTGGCCCGGCGTCACGGTTGAGAAAAAGGAGGCCAAGCTCCTAAGCGACAAGAACGTTACCATCACGGACCTCCCTGGCATCTACTCGCTTTCCCCCTACAGCCCCGAGGAGCAATGCTCGCGCGATTACCTCATGAGCGGCGAGCCCGATGTTGTCGTCCAGGTTGTCGACGCCACCAACCTCGAGCGTAACCTGTACCTGGCGCTTCAGGTTATCGAGACCGGCCTGCCCGTGGTCGTTGCCCTCAACATGGCCGACCTGGTCGAGAAGAACGGCGATAAGATCGACACGGACAAGCTTTCCAAGAAGCTCGGCTGCCCGGTCATGATGATCTCGGCTCTTAAGAACAAGGGCATCAAGGAGCTGTTCGAGCAGGTCAAGAAGTCCGCTGCTTCCAAGGGCCAGGTGCCGGAGCACAAGTTCGATTCCTCCATCGAGGACGTTCTGGACCACATCGAGAATAACCTGCCTGCGAGCGTTCCCGCCAACAAGCGCCGCTACTACGCGGTCAAACTGTTCGAGCGCGACGCGGACGCCTGCAAGCTCATCAACCTCACCAAGGAGAAGGCCGCTCGCGTGGAGCAGCTGGTCGCCCAGTGCGAGCAGGACTGCGACGACGACGCCGAGTCCATCATCACCGGCGAGCGTTACGGCGTGATTGCCCACATCATTGACGAGTGCCTCACCAAGGCTCCGGCAAAGATGAGCACCTCCGAGAAGATCGACCGCGTGGTTACCAACCGTATCCTGGGCCTGCCGATCTTTGTGGTCATCATGTTCTGCGTGTACTACATCGCCGTTTCTACCTTGGGCGGCACGGTGACCGACTTCACCAACGACCAGCTCTTCGGTACCGACGGTTGGTATGTGCTCGGCCAGGGTCGCGACGCCTACGACGCGGCCGTCGAGGCTGCGGGTGACAATGCCGACTCGGTCGACCCGGCACAGTACGGCCCCTATGTCCCGGGTATCACCACCGTGGTGCACGACGCCCTTGTGGCGGGCGGCACCGAGGACGGTGGCCTGGTCGATTCGCTGGTCTGCGACGGCATCGTCGGCGGCCTGGGCGCCATCTTCGGCTTCGTCCCGCAGATGTTCCTGCTGTTCGTCATGCTGTCCTTCTTGGAGGACTGCGGCTATATGGCCCGCGTCGCCTTCATCATGGACCGCGTGTTCCGCCGCTTTGGCCTGTCCGGTAAGTCCTTCATCCCCATGCTCGTGTCCTCGGGCTGCGGCGTCCCCGGCGTCATGGCTACCAAGACCATCGAGAACGAGAAGGACCGCCGCATGACGGTCATGACCACCACGTTCATTCCCTGTGGCGCTAAGCTGCCGATCATCGCCCTGCTCATGGGTTCCATCATCGGCGATTCTTCTACCACCGCCGCGTGGATCAGCCCGCTCTTCTACTTCCTGGGCGTCTTTGCCGTCATCGCCTCGGGCCTCATGCTCAAGAAGACCAAGCTCTTCGCCGGCCGCCCGACCCCGTTTGTCATGGAGCTCCCCGCTTACCACTTCCCGGCGATCCGCTCTTGGGCGCTGCACGTGTGGGAGCGCTGCTGGGCCTTTATCAAGAAGGCTGGCACGGTCATCTTTGCCTCCACTGTCGTGGTTTGGTTCCTGTCCAACTTTGGTAGCTACAACGGCTCCTTTGGCTTCCTGCCTGCGATGGACGGCATCCCCGAGGAGTTCATGGACTACTCCGTGCTTGCCATGCTCGGCAACCTGATCGCCTGGATCTTCGCCCCGCTCGGCTTTAGCACCTGGCAGGCAACAGCACTGTCCGTCTCGGGTCTTGTCGCCAAGGAGAACGTCGTCGCCACCGCCGGCTCGCTGCTGTCCGTTGCCGATGCCGCCGAGACCGATCCGAGCCTGTGGACCGCGTTCGCCGGCATGTTCCCGACCATGGGCGCTTGCGTTGCCTTTGGCGCTTTCAACCTGCTGTGCGCTCCGTGCTTTGCCGCTATGGGTACCATCCGCAACCAGATGGACTCCGGCAAGTGGACCGCGATTGCCCTCGGCTACGAGTGCGCCTTTGCTTGGGTGATCGGCCTGTTCATCAACCAGTTCTACAACCTGCTTGTTCTTGGACAGTTTGGTATCTGGACGGTGGTGGCCATTGTGCTGCTGGTTGCGATGCTCTTCCAGATCTTCCGTCCCATGCCAAAGCATGCATGGACCGACGAGGACGAGACCAACGCTGCTTCCGCTGCAGTTTCCGCTTAAGTCCGAATAAGGATTAACCCCTTTCCACGAGCCCGGGTGTCTCAGTGACACTCGGGCTTTTTGACGCAATGGGGGGACAGATTGCTTTGCTCCAGAAGTAAGATGTGGCGTTTCCGCAGATAAAACCGACCAAAATAAACCTGTCCCTATTTGGTAGGTGGAGAATGGGGTAAAGTAAGTGATGGTTAACTAGAGGAGGCTTGCTATGGCACCTATCGATATTGTTGTACTGGCTGTTATCGGTATTGCGTTTGTCGCGGTATGCGTGCGCATCTACCGCAAGGGCACCTGCGCCGACTGCGCTCAGGGTGGCGTTTGCATGGGGCATTGCTCCAACAAAAAGACGTGCGCCGCACTTAAGGGCGTAGACAAAATCGCCGAAGACTTGGGTCGCGGTATCAAATAAGGTCCGGACATCCAAGCGCTCCGCGGGCATCCGTTCGCGGGGCGCTTTGTGCATTTGAGGGAGAGCACGGCGAGTCGAAGAGTATTTTTGGGGTATCGTTAACTGGACTATTAATTGGCAACTTATCTATAACGGAGTAACCGCATGAGCGCTCGCGTAACCATGAAGGACATAGCCGCCGAGCTTGGCGTTTCCATCAATACCGTGCACAAGGCCCTGACGGGAAAGGCCGGCGTGAGCGAATCCGTGCGCGCCAAGGTGAACGCTAAGGCCGAGGCCATGGGCTATCACCGCAACACAAGTGCCTCAAGCCTGCGCCGCAGGGATATCAATCTGGTGTTTTGCCTGCCCCGCGCATCGCGCGAGGGAGCGTACTTTTTCCGTTACCTGTGGGAAGGCTGCAATCGCTTTGAACAGGAGGTCATCGACCGGGGCATTACGGTTGAGCGCGTTGAATTTGGCGTGGGCGGCTACGCTGATGCACTCGAGCAAATCGACGAGCGTCTGCAGGTGGGCGAGAAGATTGATGGCTTGCTCGCCTATGCGCCGGGCGACGATCGTGCGACTGAGCTTTTGGGGCAGATCGCCGAGGCGGGCGTGACGATTGAGCTTGTCGACGGCGACCGTCCGCATTTGAATCGTTTGGGTGCGAGCTTGGCCGATTATTCGACGGCAGGCAGCCTTATGGCCGAGCAGGCGGCAAACCTGGTCCATGCTTCTGGGGCCGACGCCCGCGTGCTCCTTTTGACAGGCGACCCATATACCGATTCGCACTATCTAACCGCCCGCGCCTTCCACAATTACCTGCGCGAACGTGATATTCCATGGCAGGTTGAGGATCTTGCAGGTGCCCATGCGCAAGTCAAACAACTCGAGCATGAGCTCGAAAAGCGCTTGAGTGCGCCGGACGCCCCCGAACTTATCTGTAGCGTTTTTGCCGTTGGTTCCGAAGTGGTTGCCGACGCGCTCGTCTCGACCGGCAAGGCCGGTCAGGTCATGGTGATCGGCAACGACCTGTTTCCCGAAAGTGCTCTGGCCTTGCGCCGCGGTATCTTTACCAATATTGTCTATAAGGACCCGACGAGCCTGGCGTATCGCGGCGCTAAGACGCTGGGCGATTATCTGCTGTGGGGAAGGACCCCGACGGTGCCCGTCCAGAAGGGTGCCGTCGAGATGGTATTTGCCAGCAATGTTGACCGCTACTGCGAACTTGCGGGTATTTAGCCGATTGAGCAGGTACCCCCTCTTGCGACGTGCATTTTTGGGAGTATTCAGCATTGGCATGCCCTGAATGAGGTGCAGAACGACTGTTTTAAGTGCCCCCGATGGCGTAATTTGCCATCGGGGGCACTTTTTATGCCGATCGGGCGCTATCTGCGTTCCAAATAGGACGCTGAGGATGGCGCACGGCGCGCTCCAATGCTGAATACTCCCAAAAATGTACGTCGGGACATGACCCAC
>DBFBFY010000013.1:0-7999 GCA_048201615.1 Collinsella sp. | reverse complement strand
TACGATGTTTTGGGCCTTTCGCTTATGGACCGCGTCCCGATTGAGATTCGTGAGCTCAGCCGCGTGCGGGTTGCCGGCGGCATCGTGCGCACCCATGCGATGTTGCAGGTCGAGCGCGATGTTTGGATGCCGTTCTACCTGTTGGAACCGTCTCATCCTAAGCTTGATGAGCGGGGACTCAAACGCTGTTATATCTGCCCGCATGGCCATCAGGGAGCGGGTGCTGCAAGCGTAGCCGGTGTTGCGGGCGTGCCGGCTGTCGATGATGCCGTGCGTAAGTTCAATTACGACTACGGTCTGCGTTTGGCACGCATGGGTTACGTAACCGTCTGCCCTGATGCGCGCGGTTGGGGATACCGTCGTGACTGGAAGGGTCAGGGCGATGACGAGAACAGCTACCTGCGCGGTACGTGTCTGAATCAAGCACGTATGGCCGAGCCACTGGGTCTTACGGTCGCGGGCCTCAACGTCTGGGACAACATGCGCTTGATCGATTACTTGGAGGCGCGCGGCGACATTGCCATGGATGACCTGGGTTGCTTTGGTTTTTCGGGTGGCGGCTACATGACGTTGTACCTGGCCGCACTCGACCCGCGTGTGCGCAAGGCGTTTGTCTCGGGCTATCTGTACGGTGTCGACGATTCGCTGCTGCATCTCAATGGCAATTGCAGCTGCAACTACACACCCGGACTTTGGCGCTTACTCGACATGGGCGATATTGCCTCGCTCATCGCGCCGCATCCGCTGCTGGTGCAAAGCTGCGAAGAGGACCATCTGAACGGTTCGCGCGGGCTGAAAAATGTCGATGAACAGCTCAAGATCGTGCGCGATGCCTACAAGTTGCTGGGTCGCAGAGATGGCCTGCGGCACGAGGTATGTCCGGGTGAACACCATCTGGGCGTGACACATCTTGCCGAGGATATCGAATGGCTCGATTCGCACGTTGCGGAATGCGCCCGTGCATAGCCCCTCGGCATGCTGCGAATAAACGGTACGTTCCTGTATGACCGCCGATGGGCGGATGAGGAGAAGATTATGGAAACGAAGAGTTTGAGTGAATCGACCGTTTGCTGCTTTGGCGACTCAACGACCTGGGGCGACAACGGCTGCGGTGGGGGAGGCAACGACATCTCGTGGACCTCGCATTTGGGCGCGTTGCTGGGAGGCGCGGTCGTCGAGAACTTTGGCATCAAGGGTTCGCGTATCGCCATCAAGGCCGACCGTACCGATTCGTTTGTCGAGCGCCTTGACGGTATCGACGATGCGGCCGATATCTACATCGTCTTTGGCGGCGTCAACGACTTTAGCCGCAACGTGCCGCTTGGAGAGCTCGGCAGCGCGGACGTGCATGAGTTCTATGGTGCACTCGATTACCTGATCCGTACCATCACGGCGCGCTCGCCCCAGGCAAAGCTCGTGTTTATGACGCCGTGCAAGACGAGCGGCAAGCACGAGAAGGATATCCCGGCAAGCGACGAGCTCAACCACCTGGGGTTGACGCAGGTCGCCTACGTGCGAGCGATGCTCGAGGTCTGCGACCGCTACTCCGTGCCGGCGATTGACCTGTATGCGCAAAGCGGTATCAGCCCGTTTTTGCCGGAGCACCGCGAGCTCTATATGCCGGACGGTCTGCATTACAGTCCTGCCGGCTATGAGCGCCTGGCGCATCGCATCGCCGCGGGTCTCACCGCCGTTTGCCGCTAAAAGTCTGCCGTTCGCGAGGAATATAGGGTTAACGTTCACCCTATATTCCTCGTTCGCGTTACACTAGGGGTAACGTTCACCTATCGTTTATGTCAGAGGGGATAGCAATGGGTTGCAATCAAATCCTGGACCGTTATATCGAGCAGTTGATCGAAACCTCTACGCCGCAGGCGCCGGCTTGGAATATCGAAAAGATTCGCGCCGGCAAGGAGAACACCTGGAACTATATTGACGGTTGCATGATCAAGGCGCTCATCGAACTGTACGAGATCACGGGTGAGCAGCGCTACCTGACCTTTGCCGACGACTATATCGATTTCTTTGTCCAGGACGACGGCACCATCAAGCATTACAACCCGCAGGAGTACAACCTCGATAACGTCAATGCGGGCAAGACCCTCTACAAGCTCTATGACCTGGTGGGCAAGCCCAAGTACCGTGCCGCCATGGACACCATCTACCGCCAGCTCGAGACCCAGCCGCGCACCAAAGAGGGCGTGTTTTGGCACAAGGCCGTCTATCCCAACCAGATTTGGCTCGATGGCATGTACATGGCGCAGCCGTTCTACATGCAGTACGAGCTGAGCTTCCACAACCGTCGTGCCTGCTCGGACAGCTTCCATATGTTCCAGGTCGTGCATGACCTGATGCGCAACCCCCTCAACGGGCTGTACTATCACGCTTACGACGCGAGTCGCAAGCAGTTCTGGTGCGACCCGGTCACCGGCCTTTCGGCAAACTTCTGGCTGCGCGCCGAGGGCTGGTTTGCCATGGCGCTCATCGACACGTGGGAGCTCATGCCGCCTTCGATGTCGGCCGAGAAGGACGAGATCCGCAAGATGTTCCACGACCTGATCGACGCCATGCTGCCGTATCAGGACGAGAGGACCGGCATGTGGCACCAGGTCATCAACCTGCCCAATATCGCCCCTAACTACCTAGAGGAGTCGGGCAGCGCCATCTTTGCCAACGCCATCATGAAGGGCGTGCGTCTGGGCGTGCTGGGCGAGCGTTACTACCAGTACGGCCGTCGCGCCTTCGACGGCATCTGCGAGACCTGCCTGTCCGAGTATGACGGGCAGCTGGCACTCGACAACATCTGCCTGGTTGCGGGCCTGGGCAACACCGCGCACCGCGAGGGCACGTTTGATTACTACATGAGCGAGCCCGTGGTCAAAAATGATGCAAAGGGTGTGGCGCCGCTGGTGCTTGCCTATATCGAGACCATGCATCACGACAAGCTGGCCGGTAAGCGCGATCCGCTCGCCCCCTCGGGCGTGTGCTCCATCGAGGACCCGTTTGGCGGATACACCCCGGGTATCAACGCTCATAAGGGATGTGAATAACGTGGGGGCTATTACTCCGGGCGTACGTTTGCACGACCTTCCGCAGGGGACCGTCGAGGAACGCATTCGCATGGCGGGAGAGCTGGGCTTTTCGTGCATTCAGCTGCCGAGCAAGGTGCTCTACGCATCGATGGGGATCGATCGAGGCGGCCTGACCCGCGAGCTTGCCGACCATTTGCGTGCCGTGCTCGATGAGTCGGGCGTTTCGGTCGCCATGCTCGGCTGCTATAAGAATTTGGCGACGCCCGATCGCCAACAGCTCATGGATAACTTTGCCGAGTACGAGGCATGCCTGAACTTTGCCCAGATGCTCGGCGGCTGCCCGGTGGGTACCGAGACCGGTCGCCCCAATGCGCAGAACCGCGTTGCTGACGACCGCATGACCGATGAGGCGCTTGAGGCTTTTATGGACGGACTCGCACGCGTCTGCGAGCGCGCCGAGGCCGTGGGCGGGCAAATACTGATCGAGCCTGGCTGGAACGAGACGGTCAACACGCCGGATCGCTGCCGCGAGGTGCTGGAGCGCGTCTCGAGCCCGTCGCTCGGCGTGATCTATGACCCAGTGTCGCTGCTGCACCCCAGCGTCGTTGACGAAGCGCAGGAAATCACAGCGCGCATGCTCTACTTATGCGGCAGTAAGATCCGCGTGCTGCACGCCAAGGATTTTGAGGTCGTTGATAACGAGGACGAAGCAGGTTGGTGCGACGGTACGGGTTCACGCCTGGTTTGCCACGGCGTGGGCGAGACGGGTCGCTATGACTTTGAGCCCGTGGTGGCCTGGGCGGCTGCCGCCTGCCCTGGGATTCCCTGCGTGGTCGAGAACAGCGTGCCGGCGACGGCGGCTGACTGCCTGGCGACACTCGAGCACATGTCCGCTCGCTGCGGGGCTTCGCATCGCGAGCTATAGCATTGGCTTTTGCCGTGTCGGCAGATTGAGATTACCTGTATGGGGGCGGCGGTGAAGGGTCTTTATCGTCGCCCCATTGGATTGAATCAAAAAGGGGAGTTGCGTGGCTATCCACATTGTCGAAGAGGCGAATCGTTGCCTAGGTTGCAAAAGGGCATTCTGTCAGCTTAAGGGCTGCCCGGTTCAGACGCCTATTCCGCAGGTCATTGACCTGTTCAAACAGCGTCGTCTAGAAGAGGCGGGCGAGCTACTGTTCCAGAACAATCCCATGAGCGCGGTCTGCTCCATGGTGTGCAATCATTCGGGCCAGTGCGAGGGCGCTTGCATCCAGGGCCGCAAGGGCGCGCCGGTGCATTTCTCGAGCATCGAGCACTACATCTCCACAGCGTATTTGGATCGTAAGGAGTGGACGCCCGCGCCGTCGTGTGACAAACAGGTTGCTGTGGTCGGTTCCGGTCCTGCCGGTATCACCGTGGCCATTAAGATGGCCCAGCTGGGCTGTGCCGTCACGGTATTTGAGCAGCGCCCCGAGATCGGCGGTGTGCTGGAGTACGGTATCCCCGAGTTCCGCCTGCCCCGTGCGCTCGTGCAAAAGTATCGCCACGTGATGTGCTCGCTTGGCGTGCGCGTGCGCCCCTCGACCACCATCGGCGGCGCGCTGCATATCGACGACCTGCTACGTGACGGCTACGACGCGGTCTTTGTCGGTACCGGTACCTGGCGAGCTCGCAAACTGGGTATTCCCGGCGAGTCGCGCGGCAACGTGCTGTTTGGTATCGATTACCTGGTTGATCCTTCGAGTGTGGCGATCGGACAGAATGTGGCGGTCATCGGTGCCGGTAACGTGGCCATGGATGTGGCCCGCACAGCGCTGCGCTCGGGTGCTCGTAAGGTCACCGTGTATGCTCGATCGCGCCATATCTCGGCCATCGATGACGAGGTAGAGCTGACCGAGCTCGATGGTGCCGAGATTGTGTGCGGCAAGGCGATCTGTGCCATCGACGATAGCGGTCCGGTGTTCGAGACGGCTATCTTTGACGAGGACAACAATGTGGTGGGCTACGAGGAAGAGCTCGACCATGCGTCTGCCGACACAGTTGTGATTGCGGCTTCGCAGGTGCCCAAGGACAAGCTTGTGCTTACGACGGGCGGTCTGGAGACCGACCATCGCGGCCTTCTTTCGGTCGATGAATGCGGTATGACCACCGTGCCTGGCGTCTTTGCCGCCGGCGACGTGGTTAACGGCCCGCTCACCGTGGTCCATGCTGTAGCCGGCGCCAAACTCGCCGTCGAAGGCATGACTACCTATCTGGGCCTCTAACTCCATCCCACCCATCAGTTGCGGTGAAATACGGACTGTTTTGGCTGTGAAAAGCCTCGGCTGCCCCGTATTTCACCGCAACTTTTTGGGGGTTGAGCAGAGACTGGGGGAGCGCGTGCGGTCGGGTGCTGCACGGTTGCTGGTACGATAGGTACGTCAGCAACTGCCGCCGAGCGGCTCAAATGAAAGGAACCCTGTATGGAGTCCTCTGCCTATCCAATGCTCTTTAGCCCGATCAAGGTCGGTACGACCGAGGTCAAGAACCGCGTCTTTATGCCGCCGGTGTCCACCAACCTGGCCGATCATGGCTATGTGACCGACGACTTGGTCGATCATTACCGTGCCCGCGCCAAGGGCGGCGTGGGCCTCATCATCACCGAGGTCGTGACGGTCGAGCCTACCTATACCTATCTGCCGGGTGACATGTGCTGCTACGACGACACGTTTATCCCTGGCTGGGAAAAGCTCGCCGCGGCCGTCCACGAGTATGGCTGCAAGATCATGCCGCAGCTCTTTCACCCCGCCTACATGGCCTTTAACATTCCGGGCACGCCGCGCCTGATCGCTCCGTCCTTCGTGGGACCGTCCTATGCCCGTGAGGCACCGCGTCCTATCACGGTCGACGAGATTCACGAGCTCACGCATCAGTTTGGCGACGCTGCCGTGCGTATGCAGAAGGCCGGTGTCGATGGCGTCGAGGTCCATGCGGCGCACGCCCACGGCATGCTCGGCGGTTTCTTGACCCCGCTCTATAACAAGCGTACCGATGAGTACGGCGGCTCGCTCGACGCCCGCATGCGTTTCCTGCTCGAAGTCATCGCCGAGATTCGCGAGCGCTGCGGCAAGGACTTTATCATCGACGTCCGCATCTCGGGCGATGAGTACACCGATGGCGGCCTGACCCTCAACGACATGATCTACGTCTCGCGTCGCCTGGAGAAGGCCGGCGTCGACATGATTCATGTGTCGGGCGGCACCACCATCAAGCGCGGTTCCGCGATTCCCGCCGCCGGTACCCAGCAGGCCTCGCACGCTGCCTGCTCGCGCGAGATCAAAAAGCACGTCAACATTCCCGTTGCCACCGTCGGACGCATTAACGAGGCTTGGATCGCCGAGGAGCTGATCGAGGACGGTGCCGCCGACATCTGCATGATGGGCCGCGCCAATCTGTGTGATGCCGAGTTCTGCAACAAGGCCGCTGCCGGCAACGCCGACGACATCCGCCCCTGCATTGGCTGCCTGCGCTGCCTGAACGGCATTATGTTTGGCAAACGCATCTCCTGCACCGTTAATCCGGACGTGGAGCGCGACGAGGCCGGCTACGAGCCTGCCGCCGAGGCTAAGAACGTGCTGGTTGTGGGCGCTGGTCCTGCGGGCATGGAGGCAGCCTACATTGCTGCCAAGCGCGGCCACAACGTAGTGCTCGTGGATAAGCAGGACGAGCCGGGTGGCGAGATGCGCATCGCGGCCGTTCCGCCGGCAAAGCAGGAACTCACCCGCGTGATCAAGTATCAGTACCGTCGCCTGGCCGAGGCCGGCGTGAAGTGCGTATTTGGCACCGAGCTTACTGCCGAGGACATTCAGCGTGACTACGCGGGTTACGAGGTCGTCCTGACTTATGGCGCCGAGCCCATCGCTCCGGCCTTTATGAAGGGCTTTAAGCAGGTTATGACGGCCGACGACCTGCTGGGTGGCAAGGCTTTCCCGGGTAAGAAGATCGTCGTCGTGGGCGGCGGCACCGTCGGCTGCGAGACGGCAGATTACCTGGCCCCGCTGGTCAATGACCTCTCGCCGGCCAACCGCGATGTCACCGTTATCGAGATGACCAAGACGCTCGCCGCCAACGAGGGTGGCGCCGGTCGCGCGGTGCTCATCACGCGCATGCTCTCCAAGGGCGTCCACGTGCTGACCGAGGCCAAGGTGACCGAGATCACAGAGGACACCATCAGTTACGAAAAGGACGGCGAGGTCCACACCATCACCGGTGCCGATACGCTGGTGCTTGCCATGGGCTATCGTCCCAATACCAAGTTGGCCGACGACCTTGCTGCAGCCGGCGTTACCACCCACGTGTTGGGTGATGCCAACAAGTGCGGCAACATCCGCGACGCCATCGGCGACGGCTACAAGATTGCCTGCGAGCTCTAGTCAACCCCTTGGTGCATGTGAGGCCTATCCCCGCGGCGTCAGTCGGTAGATAGCAAAAAGCGGCGGTCGTCCCGTACGTGGGACGACCGCCGCTTGCGTTAGCCG
This sequence comes from Collinsella sp., assembly GCA_048201615.1. Taxonomy (GTDB): domain Bacteria; phylum Actinomycetota; class Coriobacteriia; order Coriobacteriales; family Coriobacteriaceae; genus Collinsella. Next base: position 468 of record DBFBFY010000013.1, on the reverse strand, counting down.
CAATGAGTCGTGCGATTAGAGCCCCAGGAGCTCCTTGACCTTGGCGATGATGGCCTCGTCGGTGGCGTTGGCAAAGAAGTACTCCTGGAAGTGCTCGCCGGCAAGTGCGCCCTTCACCAGGTCCTGATCGATCTCGCCCAGGACGTCGACGAGCGGACGCATGGTCACAGCGCGCACGCCGTCGAGGATCTTCTTGTTGCGCTGCTCGGGCTCAACGCGCTCGGCAGGATAGCCGTTGCCCGAACCAAAGCCAAAGAGCTTCTCGAAGGTGTACTCAAGATTGAGCTCCTGGCCCCAGCCGTTCTTGAGGGCGAAGGGCATGGCAACGGCGTTGCCATCGTTGACCTGGGCAAAGGTGTAGGCGTCGAGCGGGTCGGCAACGTGGCCGCACAGCACGCCGGGGAAGGAGTTACAGGCGAGCATGGCGCCCTCGCCGGTGCCGCAGCCGGTCACGACGTAGTCGGCAGC
>DBFBFY010000012.1:0-3406 GCA_048201615.1 Collinsella sp. | reverse complement strand
CGACCTGTACTGGCGCCTCTCTGCCACGGTCCCGGCGGGGCTCACGGCCTACGACACCTATACGGAGCAGTTCGTCGACACCATGAGCGCGGGGCTCGACCCTTCCAAGGTGGCTGCGAGCATGCGCGTGTACGTGGCGGCGGGCGCGGACGGCGACTTTGATGCCGTCGCATGTGAGGGCGGCAATGCCAACTCGACGCCGGCTAAAGGGTGGACGGACATTACTCCACAGTGCAAGGTCTCGGTCGAGGGCAATGCCTTCACCGTGCGCACCGGCGACCTGATCGCCGCGCTCGGCGGGGCCGACGCCTTCACCGCGGGCGCCCGCGTGGTTGCTGTCTACGATGCGCCGTTGGGGGCCAGCTGCAATAGGGGCGCTACCAAGGGCAACCCCAACGAGGTCTGCCTGCGCTACCCGCGCTCTCCTCTCGCCGACCAGTCCGGCGACGCCGGCTTCACCCGCACGCCGAGCGATGACGCGTGCGCCTACACCTGGGGACTCAGTCTGATCAAGCGCTCAAGCTCGGACGATAAACCGCTCGCGGGCGCCAAGCTGCGCATCATCGATGACCGCGGGCGCATCCTAACGACCGACGGCTCGTGGTCGACGGATGCCGCCGCGTGCGTCACCACGGGCGCGGACGGCCATGTGGAATTGAGCGGTGTGGACGCGGGTGTCTACACCGTCGAAGAGGTCGCGGCTCCCAAGGGATACACCGCCTTTGAGGGCAAGCGAACGGTAACGGTTACGTCCGAGGGATTGGACGTTAAACAGGTTGCAGCCGCGAAGCCCAAGGTGACCGTGTCGGCCGAAAGCCCTCTGCGGGTTGATACCGCTGATGCCGGGACGGGTTCGATTGAACTGTCGGTGCTCAACACTCCAAGCAAAGAAGCAAGTCGAGGCTTTATGCCCTCGATGGGAGATAGAACGTTGGTGCTGGTGGCGGCTTTGGCTGCCATCGGAGTGGCGGCTATTGTTGTCGCGCTCGTCATCAAGCGGGGAGGCGGTCGTCGTGAAAAATAATTGCCCCCCCTGCTTAATGGCGTGCTGCCTCCGTAGCGAGTGACGCACAGGCCTACCGACCTGATGATCATTGGTTTTGAAAAAGTTACTAGAGAACCCTCCAAGAAAAGCGGGGCACCCGGTCGACATGACCGAGTGCCCCGCTTCGTTTGTTGGTGCAAAGTAACCTGGCACCTTTGTGGTGGTTGGTGGCTAAGCGGTGGGGAGTCCTGGCATGTTAGCCGGCTGCTGCGGCTTGAGGTGGGCGTTGCGCCAGATGATCTGGATAACGTAGCCGAGCATAAAGACAAAGGCTACGCCGCTGATGAAGTCACCTACGAGGGGAAGCCCCGTGAGGGCGCCTGCGATTACGCCGCCCACGGCTGCCATGGCGTAGCGGTTTTGGTTGTGTCCGACCATGCGGGAGATCGCGCACCCCGCAAAGGCACTCGACACCAACGCGATGCCGATAACGCCGCACAAGAGGGCTCCGGCAAGCGACAGACCAGCGATAGAGATAATTAGCAGTAGGACGGCGGGGACGATAGCAATCGTGCCCAGAAGACCGCTCACCCACAGGGGTATGGGGCGCTGGTGGAGCATGCCGGCGGCGCTGGCGGTCGCGCGCGGAAAGACGAGCTCGAGCAGCAGAGCGACAAAGCAGGTCGAGAGTGCCGCGGCGACGATACCGCCGATGACATCGTTAACGGTGGAAGTATCCTCGTTCTCGGTGCGGTCGATCTTGAGCGCGCCTACCTCGGCTCCTGCGGCACGCTCGGGGTCCTCGGAGACGTGCGCGTTCACGGTGCCGGTGATGTGGGCGTTCTTGCCCAGGATGAGCTTGTCGGCCCAAACCTCGACATCGCCCTCGACGGTGCCATCGATGGTCACCGTGTCGCCCGCAAGCGCTGCCGACTTGGTAGAGCCGCGCAGGGCAACCGTCTCGCCTATCGCGTAAAAACAGTTGGCGGTGCTGTCGGAATTGAGCACAACGTGCTGACCGACGACCGTGACGCTGCCATCAACCGTGGTCTTGGCGATATCGATAGTGCGTGCCGCCAAGCGGACGGCGCCGCCCACCGTGCAGTCGCGGATGGAGAGGCTCTCGCCTGCTGCAATTATGTCGCGGCCGATGGACGCATCGTCCAAGTTGAGGGCCTGACCTGCCCAGTACAGGTCACCTTCGACGCCGGACGAATTGGCGTCATTGTCGGTCGCAAGTACGTTGCCTGCGGTGTCCGTGCCGGCGAACGACGCCGTGGGAAGCGCGGTGACCGCTAGAGTGATGAGCGCGAATAAGATCGTGATGCGGCCCCACGCTTTACGGCGCTGGGTCGACGGGAATTGATTACAGGGCATAGTGAATCCTTCGTCAGATGCTCGACATGCACCTAACAGGGTACCCAACGCGTGGGCGCTCTAAAAGAACCTCTCGGTTGCATTTCGAAGGATGAGCCCGCGCCACCTACTTTTTGCGGTGCAAAAAGCGTGCGATGTCATCCTCGGTGGGGCTTTTGATATCAAAGCGCAGCGACAGCCAGCGTAGTCCCATGGTCACCACGACGCAAACGACCAGTGCGACGACATTGCTGACCAAGCCGCTCATGACAAGGCAAACATAGCTTGCCGATCCGGCGATGGCCGCGATGGCATAGAAGTTGGTGCGTTGGAAGATACCCGGCACCACACCCATAAAACCATCTCGCAGCATGCCGCCGCCCACCGCGGTAAAAAAGCCCATCATGATGCACACCGCCGGCGCAAAGCCGTAGACCAGCGCCTTGTCTGCGCCGGTTGCCGCATAAATACCCACCGAGATGATATCGAGCAGGGGAATGAGCTTTTCGGGCTTGTCGACGATTGCCGGGAAGATGTAGATGATGGCCGCGGTGGCGATGGAGAGCGGGAGCGCCATCGGTTGGTTGAGGATGTAGACGTTGCCCACCTGCAGCGTCATATCGCGCAAAAGACCGCCGCCCAGTCCACAGACCACGGCGAGCGCGACGGCGCCCACCAGGTCGAGTTTGTGCTCGCGTGCGACCAACACGCCCGAGATCGATGCCGCGACGACGGCGAACATCTCGAGCCAAAACGGGATGGCAACCATGGCATCCGAGGCGTGTGCGGTAACGATCATAGCGGCGGCAACGGGCAAGATGGGGTCCTTTGAGTTACGGGTTTAGACAATGCCCGTACATAGTACATGTTCGGCGCCGATTGCGACCCTATTGCTCGGCAAACGGTCGGGACTGGGTACGGTCATAGGTTCCATGTTTGGGGATCCGGGTTGATGCTGAACGCGATGGGGGCGTGGTCGAATAGGAGGGATGTCCAAATTTTGAGCTCCGCTCAAAATTTATCCGGTCGGCTTGCGCCGACCGCGCTGCGCTAAAAACGCGCCAC
>DBFBFY010000011.1:0-5281 GCA_048201615.1 Collinsella sp. | reverse complement strand
GAACGCCATGGCAACCTGGCACGAGGTACAGGATTGTGTCTCCGGCCCCACCTTTAAGGAACGTCTCGAGGCCGACCCGCGCTGCACCGTCAGCCAGGAGAAGCTCGACGAGATTTTTGATCCGTGGGACTTCCTCACCCGTATCGACACAGTCTTTGATCGTCTGGAGCAGCTGAGCTTCGAGTAGGTTCGGGCATAACGTTAGCTTTTTAGGGCGCTTTGCTGGTAATGTGTGTTGCCGGCAAAGCGCCTCGTTGCATTTAGGGAAAGACGGGGATAATGTCGTCTCGAATAACATTCTGAGAGGGGATCGCATGATTTCGTTTGATTACAAGCCTCAGGGCGTGTGTGCTCGCAATATTCACCTCAATCTCTCTGACGATGGCAGCAAGGTGCTGGGCGTCGAGTTTACCGGCGGCTGCGATGGTAACCTCAAGGCCATCTCCAGGCTGGTCGAGGGCGCTCCTGCCGATCGCGTAATCGAGGTTCTCGCCGGTAATACCTGCGGTATGAAAAAGACCTCCTGCGCCGACCAGCTTACGCGCGCTATCGAGGCCGCTCGCGCCGAGATCGCCTAATGGGTATCGCCGATCACATCAAGAACGGAATATCGCGTCGCGGCTTTGTACTCGGTGGGGCTGCCGCGGGCGCCGCCACGGTGCTTGCCGGATGCTCGAAAAAAACGGGTACCAGCGATGATGCCGCCGGCGAGCCGCAGGTTATCAAGGACGATTCCAAAATCATCTCGATTACGGATGAGTATGAGGCTGTCGACATCGATCTTGAGCCGGCGGCGTCGTGGACGCTGCCTCTGGGTACGCTGCTGTACTACTGCGACGGCGATTACGCCGCGGCGATGATGGCGCCCGCATCGGCATTGCACGCCAACACACTCGGTGTGCTCAACCTGGGCGATGGCTCGCTTACCACATTAATCGAGGATCCTATCGAGGGCACGGGATACGCATTCTACGATGTCCGTGCCGGCGACGGCGTATTCGCGTGGGTTGAGATGAACTTTGCCAATTCATCGTGGAAGCTCTACGCTCAAAATCTGTCGGGCGCTTCGCTCTCTGGCGATGCGGTTGAGCTCGATCGAGGTGGCAAGGACTATGATCCGCCCCTGTTTACGGCGTTCGGGTCATCGGTTATCTGGTATAAAATGCCTTCGGCAGGCGGCAATAAAACGAGTAGTGATTCGTTTTGCTATCGTCGCTCGCTTGATGAATCCAAGGCCGAGGTAATTTGGAAATCGACGGGCCGCTTTGCATCGGCCCCGCGCGCGAGCGACGGCATTTTGACCATCTCGCCGCGTGTCCGCAACGACGAGGGCGTCTACTACGGCATAACGGCAATCGATCTGACCGACGGCAACAACACCAAGCGTGCCCAGTTGGTCCTCCCTTCGTCAGTTTCGCCTTTCGAGGCCGTATATATGGGCGATACCTTCGTGTTTTCTATCGAGGCGGCCTATAGTGGCGTGGGCAGCCTGGGCAATATGGGCACGTATATCGGTAATGAGGGAGGGCCGTACCTCTTTCTGTCACGCGAGCCGCTCGCATGTGCGGCTGGCAAGAAGAATAAATACCTTGTTAAGGTACAGGCGTCGCATTTCCTGATCGACACCTCTGCCAAGACCTATGGCTCGCTGCTGTCGCCCGACCGCGCTTTGGAGTATGGCGATTATCCAGCTACGGCGGGAAAATCGGACTCATTCCTTACGTACGCCACGGTGCGCAACAGCCAAGGTATACCAGAGACAGTCACTGCACGCCTATTCTCTCTTTAAGCTTAGAGGGGTTAAAAAGGCGCCAACAGGGGAATAAACGCGTTGTAATTGTGAGTACCGCCCGCCGAGCTGCCGCGTCATAGCGGCATCTGGCGGGCTCAGGTGCGTTAAAATGGGCTTGTTCTTAGCTAATTGAGACAGGGGGGCCGTGTTATGGCTTCAGATGCAAAAAAGATTCTGCTGGTCGAGGATGAGAAGGCAATCCGTGACGCCGTCGCTGCCTATCTCGAGCGCGAAGGCTACTGGGTTGTGGGCGTCGGCGACGGCCAGTCCGCGATCGAGGAGTTCGAGAAGCATCAGTTCGACCTGGTCGTGCTCGACCTTATGCTCCCCAAGATCCCCGGCGAGCGCGTTTGCCGCACCATTCGCGATACCTCGGATGTCCCCATCATCATGCTGACGGCTAAGGGCGAGATCGAGGACCGTATTATCGGTCTTGAGCTCGGCGCCGACGACTATCTGATTAAGCCGTTCTCGCCGCGCGAGCTCGTCGCCCGCGTTCGCGCTCTGTTCCGCCGTGCCCATCAGGCCGACGAGCCCGCCGTCGAGGTACTCGACTTCGGCGATCTGGTCATCGATATCTCGGGCCACAAGATCTTGGTCGAGGGCAAGGAAGTCGATCTGACGGCTTCCGAGTTCAAGCTGCTCACCACGCTTGCCCGCCATCCCGGCCGTGTGTATAACCGCATGGAGCTGGTCGAGAAAGTGCTCGGGTATGACTTTGAGGGCTATGAGCGCACCATCGATAGCCACGTGAAGAATCTTCGCGCCAAGCTGGGCGATGATCCCAAGAAGCCCAAGTGGCTCTACACCGTCCATGGTGTCGGCTATCGCTTCGAGGCTCCGGCCAAGACCGATAAGTCGGACGAGAAATAGGGAAATCACATATGACACCTGCGCGCTTTGAAATCGGACAAAAGCACAAGCAGGAGAGCGAGGCGGGTTCCAAGGCTAGTTGGAACACGCCTCGTTCCGATTCACGGCCAACGATGAGCTATCCCTCGCGCATGGCACTTGCTTTTGCTCTGACATCGCTCATGACGGTATTGGTGCTGGTGGGCGTTGTCTCTGTTGTGTGGGGCACGGTCTTTTCGGATTACACACGCTCCAATATCGTCGAAATCGCAAATTCCGCTGCCGAGAAGTTGGCAACCTCATATGAGGAAAACGGCTCTTGGACCGCGGGAGAACTGCGCACGGTCGCAACGTCGAGTTTGGTTTCCGACGATCTGGGTATGCAGGTCGTCAATAAAAAGGGCGTAATCGTTTATGACGATTCCTGGCCCTCGGCAAGCGCCACCGCCGATGTACGCGAAAACCAGGCTACGACCGACGACACGAGCGGCAAGAGGGCATCGCATAGTCCGGTCTCGTCTGCTCCAACCGACTCCGATAGCGTTGCTAACGTCGAGATTGTAACGTCTTCCGGCGAGCATGTCGGACAGGTAAAGCTGTGGGCCATCGGCTCCGACGCGCTGCTCACCAAGGCGGACTCTGCGTTTAGGGAGAAGACCTTTAACGCCATGGCCCTCGCCGCGGTTGTTGCAATCTGCATTTCGGTCGTTATCGGATCGCTCGTGTCGCGCATGCTCACCAAGCCGATTCATCGCATCACCAGTACCGCAAAGCAAATCCGTGACGGCGACCTGTCGGCTCGCACGGGACTGCGCGGTGATGACGAGATCGATCAGCTGGGTGAGACCTTCGATGAGATGGCCACTTCGCTCGAGAAGGATATGAAACACGAGAAGCGCCTGACCTCTGATGTTGCCCACGAGCTGCGCACGCCGCTCATGGCCATGCTTGCAACGGTCGAGGCCATGCAAGACGGTGTGTATCCCACCGACGACGAACACCTGGAGACGGTCGCTTCCGAGACGCGTCGCCTGGCTCGTCTGGTGCAGCAGATGCTCGACCTATCGCGTATGGAAAACAGCACGGCTCCGCTCAATCTAGAACCGGTGGACATGGTTCCGTTCGTGCGATCGATTGTGAACGGCCAGGAGCGTCTGTTTGCCGACCGTGACCTTCGTCTTCGCTTTGCAGATGAAACCCAGGGGCACGACGATGTCGTCGAAGCCGATCCCGACATGATCACGCAATGCGTCATCAACCTCATGAGCAACGCCATGCGCTACACCCCCGAGGGCGGTTGGGTCGTGGTGTCGGTGCTCAGTGACCGCAAACATGTCAGTATTGCCGTTTCGGATACCGGTATCGGTATTGCCAAGGACGATCTGTCGCGCATCTTCGGGCGGTTTTGGCGCGCCGATGCCAGCCGCGCCCGCGAAGCTGGCGGCCTGGGCGTTGGCCTCGCCGTGACCAAGCAGATCGTCGAGCGTCACCATGGCTACATATCCGTGGAGTCGGAGCTTGGAAAGGGTACGACTTTTACAATTCATCTGCCCCGCGAGCACACGGCGGACGCGGCATCTACTACAATGGAGCACTAGCTTTTCGCTATTCGGTGAAGGAGGGGCCGCGTCCCTGCCGCTCCGAGTTTGCGAAAACATGCGGGAAAGAACCCGCATTTCTGTCGTATTTAGGTAAGGAGTGACTCACGTGACAACGATGGAGCGTCGTCCGGATTCCCGTGGCAAGGTTCGTGATATCTACGATGCCGGTGAAAACCTGCTGATGGTCGCCACCGACCGCATTTCTGCGTTCGACTTCATTCTTCCCGACGAGATTCCGTTTAAGGGAGAGGTGCTCAACCGCATCTCGGCATTCTGGTTCGATAAGTTTGCCGATATCGTTCCCAACCACCTCGTTTCCATCGATCCGGCGGATTTCCCCGAGGAGTTTGCCGAGTATCGTGACTACCTCGCAGGCCGCGCTATGCTGGTTAAGAAGGCCCAGACGATTCCTATCGAGTGCATCGTCCGCGGCTATCTGACCGGTTCGGGCAAGAAGACCTACGACGAGAACGGCACCGTCTGCGGCATCCAGCTGCCTGAGGGCCTGACCGAGGCCTCCAAGCTTCCCGAGCCGCTGTTCACGCCGTCCACGAAGGCCGAGATCGGTGACCACGACGAGAACATCTCGTTCGAGCGTTGCTGCGAGATCGTGGGCGAGGACATCGCCACGCAGATTCGCGACCTTTCCCTCAAGATCTACAAGGCTGCCGCCGAGTACGCCGCGACCCGTGGCATCATCATCGCCGACACTAAGTTTGAGTTTGGTGTCATAGATGGCAAGGTCACGCTGATCGACGAGTGCCTCACGCCCGACTCCAGCCGTTTCTGGCCTGCTGCCAGCTACGAGGAGGGCAAGATCCAGCCTAGCTACGACAAGCAATTCGTCCGCAATTGGCTCAAGGCCAACTGGGATATGACGGGGGAGACCCCGCACCTGCCCGCCGAGGTCATCGATGGCACGTCCGAGCGCTATCGCGAGGCCTTCCAGATCATCACGGGCTCCCAGTTCACAAGCATGAAGGAGAACGCATAAGTGAGTACCCGTAGCGCCACGAACAAGCGCACGCAATCCCAC
>DBFBFY010000010.1:0-17101 GCA_048201615.1 Collinsella sp. | reverse complement strand
TCGCGCGCGGTGGCGCCGGCGGTAAAGCTTAATCCCTTGACGAGCGCGTTCTTGCCGTACTTGCCTTTCACGGCCAGGACGGCGCGCGCCAGGTCGCGCTCGCGCTCATCGGCCTCGATATCGCTGAACAGATCGATGGTGGCAAATTCCTCGGGCATGAGGTTGCCAAATCCCAGGTTGATGCGCTTGACCGGTCGTTTGGGATCGACAGTCTGCGCCCAGAGCTCATCGAAATAGCCCATGATCTTCTTAAACGAATTGGTACGCTCGCTCAGCTTTCGCGAGGCGTTAGAGTGCGCAAAGAGTGCGGCATAGCCACCGCGCGGTTTGCCGCCATGCTCTCCCACAAAGATGCCATCGATTGCCTGCGCTTCGCGCACCAGGCGACGCCGTTCGTCATCGCGCTGGACGGGCTTGGGCGCACGGGGCGCGAGCTCGGGGCCGGCGGTTGCGGTGGGTTCGATACTCGATGTGCTCGAGCGCAGGTGCCCGCATCCGTCCACATACTGCGCTGTACCGCTGGCGTCGAGGCGGCGTATGTCGGCGCGTTCGCTCGCGTAGCCCACAAAGAGCGAGATGCTGTCGCAGACCACGTGCTTATCGACCAAGTCTAAAACGGCGTTGTCGACCATCTCGCGCAAGACGGTATAGGCCTGTTCGTAGGCATAACCCTTCGAGAGCACCTGTCCTGTGGTGGTCGAAGTTGCTTGCGGGCGATAGGCTTGGATATCGGCGATGGTTGTCGGCTCGCGCCCGAAGGCATGGTCGATGAGATATTCGGCATTGACGCCGAGCTCGTCGTAAAGCAGGTTTTCGTCGAGCGCCGCGACGCCCATCAGATCGTAGACGCCGTATTTCTCGAGGCGGGCTGCCACGCCGGGACCGATGCCCCAGATATCGGTGATGGGACGATGGGGCCAGATCTCCTTGCGAAAGGTCTCGTCGTCGAGTATGCCGATGCGGCTGGGTACGTGCTTGGCGGTAATGTCGAGCGCTACCTTGGCCTGGAATAGGTTGGGGCCGATGCCGACCGTCGCCGTGATGCCGGTGCGCGCGAGGACCTCGTCGCGCAGCGTGCAGGCGAACCCTTCCGCATCGGTGTGATAGAGGTCCAGATAGGGCGTCACGTCGATAAAGCATTCATCGATTGAATAGACGTGAATGTCTTGCGGACTTACGTATTCCAGATAGATGCCGTAGATTTGCGCCGACACCTCCATATAGTGCTGCATGCGCGGTACGGCCGTGATGTAGTCGATGCCATCGGGAATCTCGAATAGGCGGCAGCGATTGTGAATCCCTAAGTCCTTCATGGCCTGCGTGATGGCGAGGCAGATGGTCGTGCGCCCGCGCGATTCGTCGGCAACGACCAGGTTGGTGGTGAGCGGATCGAGCCCACGGTCGACGCACTCGACGCTGGCATAAAACGTCTTGAGGTCGATGCAGATATAGGTGTGCTGCTCGTGCGCCATCCGTGTCCCTTCATCAAACACATGTTCTTATCGAATACCTGTTCGATAATACCCGCTCGTCCGGACGTCGTCAAAACCTGTCAAAAAGGGACTGGTTTGTTTTGGTAGGTATGGTCGTGCGGTTGGATCGGGTTTTAACGCAGCTCTAAAGAGTGCGAAACAGCTCGGAAAACCTCGCTTCGTAGCATGAGCCTAACGATTGATACCGCCTATACGCACGGAAGCGTTGTGGAAAAGATGGTCAATTATGGGTTTGGTATGCCGACGCGCCTTGTTGCGGATGGAGACGTGGCTCGCTGGTGCGGACGATTGGTCGCTCACTACGGTGGCACCAAGGCGCTGGTCGTGTTGGGCGGTGACAAACATACGCACGATGAGCTCGTCTCGGCGGCGCTCGGCTCGCTTGATCGAGCTCTGCTCGAACGCGTGCTTTTTCGCTGCGGCTTGGTCGGGGGCGATGGGGGAGACGATTTGGTCGATGAGGCCGTAGCCCTGGCGACCGACGAAGGCGTGGACTTTGTCCTGGCGATTGGCGATGCCGATACTGCCGGCTTTGCGCGCGAGCTCGCGCGTCGCATGGCGGCGCTCGATGCCGGCGAAGACGGCTTTGTGCCTTATGGATGCATTGTCTCGGAGGGCAAGGTGCCTGCTGTCGTGGGCACCGGCGAGGTTCCCGTTTTTGCCATTATCGCGCCCGAACTGCTGGAGGGCATCGGGTCTCCTCTGCGTGAGTTACTCGGTAGCGTCTGCGCCGCGGCCTAATATTTGCCATAAAAGGACGGGTTATTTTTGGTTGGTAAAGCGTTTGACCTGCCAAAATAAGCCTGTCCCTTTTTGATCGGTTGCCGTTTGGGGGCCGATTGGCAACGCTCGCTGATTGTAGTCTTGACCTGCGCTAGAATAGTGGCATCTGAATGTCCGGGCGCATGGAGGCGTGCGCCCGTATGCTGAGGAGGACTCTATGGCAACTGTTGCCGCACCTATCGATGCTACGTCGACTGCCGCTTGGAAGGCACTCGAGGCTCATCAGGAGAAGCTCGAGGCCGATGGTATCGACCTCAAGGCCTGGTTCGCTGCCGATGCCGAGCGCGTGAACAAGCTGAGCTTTGACGCCGGTGACCTGCACTTCGATCTGTCGAAGAACCTGGTGACCGATGAGACCGTCAAGCTGCTGTGCGATCTTGCCCGCGAGGTGAAGCTCGAGGAGCGCCGCGACGCCATGTTCTCCGGCGAGCACATTAACACCACCGAGGACCGCGCCGTCCTGCACACCGCGCTTCGCCGCCCCGCAACCGAGAGGGGCCAGCTCATCGTCGACGGCCAGGATGTCGTCGCCGACGTGCACGAGGTCCTCGACCGCATGTATGCCTTCGCCGAGCGCGTGCGCTCCGGTGAGTGGAAGGGCGTTACCGGCAAGAAGATCGAGCACCTGGTGTCCATCGGCATCGGTGGCTCCGATCTGGGCCCGGTCATGGCCTACGAGGCTCTGCGTCCCTATGCCGACGCCGGTATCGACTGCCGCTATATCTCCAACATCGACCCCAACGACCAGGCCGAGAAGCTTAAGGGCCTGGATCCCGAGACCACGCTCGTGATCATCGTCTCCAAGACCTTCACCACGCTCGAGACCCTCACCAACGCCCGCGAGGTCAAGACCTGGATGCTCGAGCAGCTCAAGGCCCAGGGCGCCATCGACGGCTCCGATGAGCAGAACGCCGAGGCCGTGGCAAAGCACTTCGTCGCCGTTTCCACCGCACTCGAGAAGGTTGAGGCCTTCGGTATCGACCCCGCCAACGCCTTCGGCTTCTGGAACTGGGTCGGCGGCCGCTACTCCGTCGACTCCGCCGTGGGCCTGTCGCTGATCGTCGTGCTCGGTCCCGAGCGCTTCCAGCAGTTCCTCGAGGGCTTCCACGCTATCGACGAGTACTTCTGCAACACGCCGCTCGAGAACAATGCCGTTGCGCTGATGGGCCTGCTCAACGTCTGGTACGTCAACTTCTTCGGTTCCAAGAGCCACGCCGTGCTGCCGTACTGCCAGTACCTGCATCGTTTCCCGGCCTACCTGCAGCAGCTCACCATGGAGTCCAACGGCAAGCATGTCCGCTGGGACGGCAGCGCCGTGACCTCCGACACCGGTGAGATCTTCTGGGGCGAGCCCGGCACCAACGGTCAGCACGCCTTCTACCAGCTGCTGCACCAGGGCACCGTGGTGGTCCCGGCCGATTTCATTGCCTTCGCCAATACCGCCAACCCTGCGACCGACAGCGGCCAGGACGTGCACGAGCTGTTCCTGGGCAACTTCCTGGCCCAGACCAAGGCGCTCGCCTTTGGTAAGACGGCCGATGAGGTGCGCGCCGAGGGCACGCCCGAGCAGATCGTCCCGGCCCGCTGCTTTGAGGGCAACCGTCCGACGACCTCGATCTTTGGCGACACGTTGACCCCGTTCGCACTCGGCGAGCTCATCGCCCTGTACGAGCACATCACGTTTGTCGAGGGCACGGTCTGGGGCATCGACTCCTACGACCAGTGGGGCGTCGAGCTGGGCAAGCAGCTTGCCAAGCAGATCACCCCTGCCTTCCACGACGATGCCGCCAAGGCCGAGCAGGACGCTTCGACCCAGGCGCTCATCGAGTTCTACCGCGCTCACCGCAAGTAGTCGCTGCTGTTAACGCATCGCGCCTTATAGTCAGGGGCCCGTATCCCATCGGATGCGGGCCCCTTTGCTTTGCCGTGGCCCCGGGGCGCACGGCCTTTAAGGATCTTCGCCGGAGCGTCGCGTGCTGCGAGGGCCCTGCGTCTAGAGCTCGGCCTCCGCATGGCCTCGCTGCGCCTCGGGCAGCTCCCCGTAGAGCGGATGGTCTTCGAGCCTAAAGCGCTCGACCTGTTCGGGAGTGCAGCCGCGCACAAAGAGCCACGAGCGATCGATCGGCGTCGCCATGAGCGTGCTGGGCAGCGCGTCGGCGCGGTCGGAAAACACCCGGGCACTCTCGGGATCCTGGAACGCCAGCACCAGATGCGTGTCGCAGTTGACCATGATGGAGCGTGCGCGTGCCTCGCCATAGAGCGCATCGAGCTGGTTGGTCGACTGCAGCAGCAGCGTTGCCCAGATGTTGCGGCTTCGGATAATCGAGAGCACGTTGTCGATCTGGGGGATCTGCAGATTTGCGAAGTCATCGAGCATAAAGCGCACGGGCACGGGCAGGCTGCCGTCGGGCTGCCTATCGGCCTCACGAATGAGGCCCATAAACGCCTGCGAAATAAAGAGGCCGGTCAGCGGATCGAGATTGCGGTCAATATCGCTCACGGTTACAAACAGGGCGCAGGGGGTGTGTCCCATGGAAGCGAAGTCCGCCTGATGGCACTCACGATAGAGCTGTGCCGCACCGTCGAATCCCAGACACATGACCTTTTCGGCAAGGATGCCGACGATGCTCGCGTGCATGCGCTCGGCATTTTGCGTAATGGCGTAGCGCCGCCATAGCGAGAGGGCATAGCTTTGGGGGTCGGTCGTGATCAGGTCGTCAAACAATCGACCTGTGGCACCGTCCTGCAGGTGCTCGATCAGCTTGATGACCGAGCTGATCGTCTGCTCGTCGGCGGGTAGCTGTTCGGTGACGTAGGCGATAAGACACGACAGCAGGTTTGCCGCCGCATGATCCCAAAAAGGCTGGTTGTTGTCCTCGATGGGGCAGATGGCCTTTGCCACCGAGAGGATGTCCTGCTGGTTGGGCCTGCCGTCCGCCTTGCGGCGAATGTGCCTCAGGGGGTTGTAGCCGCAGCGCTCGATGCCGGGCGCAAGGGCCGGGACGGTGTTGAGGTCGGCGAAGTTGAGACATTGCACGCGGTAACCGTGGGCTGCCAGCACGGGTCCCACTTCGCGACAGAGCGTGCCTTTGGTGTCGAGCACGATGTAGCTTGCGTTCATTTGCAGCAGGTTGGGCTTGAGGACGTTTCGGGTCTTGCCGGCTCCCGAGGGGCCGATCACAAGTGCATTGTTGTTGAGTCCCGTTTGGCGGGTGTCGCAGGAAAGCGTTCGATCCTTGGCGAGGATGGTGGACGATGCGGACTCAGATGCGGCGAGACGGCTGGCGAGGTTAGACATGGGCGACCTCCTTGGTGGTCGAGAGGATTTCGTGGGCAAAGCCGAGCTCGACGGCGCGCTCGGCCGAAAGGTAGGTGTCTTTTGCAGTGAGGGACTGGATGCGCTTGGGCGTGAGGCCGCTGCGGTCCGAGAGGATTTGCGTGAGGGTCTTGCGGGTCTGCATGAGACGCCGGCTGGTTTCCTGCAGCGCAAGTGCCGAGCCGCCTGCCCCCTGGGGGATCAGCGGGTCGTGAATCATGAGCTCTGCATGGGGCGCCATACGGCGATCGTCGCCGCCCATAAAGATCACGGCGCCCATGGACGCGGCGAATTCCAGGCAGACGGTGCGGATGGGGCACGATGCGAGGCGCATGGCGTCGTAGATCGCAAGGCCCGATCGCACGCTTCCGCCGGCGCTGGCGACAAATATGGTGATGGGGCGGCTGGGGTCGGTGGCATCGAGCAGGCGGATCTGCTGGCATAGGTCGTGGGCCATCGGGGTTTCGATGTTTCCCATGACGGAGAGCTCGCGACGGGCGAGCATCTCATCGTAAATGCTGGTGAGCGTGATGCCTCGGGCGGATTCACGCATGGTGAGGGGGCTGATGATGGGGGAATGATTGGTGTCCATGAGGACTCCTTTCTGTTGGTTGTGTTGTGGAATAGGATTGTTGCCCGCGGAGGGGCTGGCGGGCTACAGGGTTCGTCCGAGCCTGAGATCGAGCTCGGTTGTGGGGCAGGCTGCCTGTTCGTGCGGCTCGCAAGCGCCAAGGGCTCCAAAGCGATAGAGCGTTGCGGCGGGCGTGGTGTAGGCGAGCCGCAGCTGATGCTCGACAGGGGCACATCCGTCATTTTTGTAATGAGCCGCGTAGTACTGCGCGATGCTGGCGTTCATCTCGCTGCCATTGCGATGGCGCTCAAACTGGCGTCTGCAGGTCTCGATGATCTTTGCTACCGACTTGGGTGCCGTCGCGGGAACAAGGGCGAGATAGCCCTCAAATAGCTCGTTGATGCTCAGGAGGCACAGCAGGTCGATCAGCGTCCTTATGGCTGCTCCCTCGGCAGAAAAATGCGCGGTCATGCGGTTATATCGGTTGCGGTCGACGATGGCCGCATGGGGTCTTGGAGTTTTCTGCCCTGTGGTCCCGGGCTTTTGCCGCGCCTGTGTATTGAGCTCGACGTTGCAGCGCTTGAGGCCGTCCAACGGAAGGAACAGTGCGGTGCGCAGGGTGTTCCGCTTGCTTTCGAGTTCATGACGCTCGTCGGGTTCCCATTCGAGCTTGAGTTTCGTGTCGAGTGCCGTAAGCATATGGGCTAGGCAGCCTACGGTAAGAACGTACGAATCGTTGTCGCGTTTTGGGGCATAGGGGTCTGTCAGCTTGCGAATGTCGGGGTCGCCCATGATCTTTGTGCAGCGCTTCAGCAGTTGAGGGTGGTCGGCCAAGATCGTCGCGAGCGGTAGCGACGCGTAGTTCTTGATGGTCGCGGCGGCAAAGGCGGCGTCATATTCGTTTGCATATGCTCGCTCAATGCGGGCATCCAGAATGCTTTTCTTATCGCTGTCTCCAGCGTGGTGGTTTGTCATAGCTTCTCCAATCGGTTGATGTTCGTGCTGTTTGTTGATGTGTTGGTCGTCGTGAGTGATGTGCTTGCCGTGGGTGATGTGCTGACGTTGGGGTGCTATGCGGTTTTCAATGAGCCCGTGAGGCAGTTGCTGCAGGGGCGGGATGGAACGGCCCATGCAAGGCGGAAGGCATCGTGCTCAAAATCGAGACAGCAATGCCCTGGGTGCCTCACATGTGGCAGTTACCTCATTAAGTTGTCATTGCGTTTGGGGCTGTACTTTGCCGATCTTCTTTCTCTTACACGCTAAAAACTGAAATTTCATATGCTCGATCTACTTAAAACCGCAACGGCGGTCTTTTATCAACTTATATGTCGGAACGCGTCTTTGCAAGTACTTTTTTGCGTTTGTTTCAAATGGGGTGGTTTTGCAACCGTCACGCGCCACGCTATGCGAACGTGCCCCTTTTCTGTTGTCGGTCGGATACGATGAGTCGCGTGACGTCGTCAGAGGTCGAATTCGACCGCTAACGACGTTGTGCAGCTCATCATTTCTGGTCGCAAACAGTAAAGGGGCATGAGGGTGTATTGAGGGGGGATGTCTTGCTGTCGGCATCCGCGTGCGGTGCCATTCGCTGTCTGTAAATATACGTTTACAGCTAATTTCATACCACTTGTCGGAATGCGGACGCTGTCCTTGTATGTCGGGCGTACATTGAACGTGGTTTTTCGCGTGAAACCACGAATCGGTTGTCAGTCCTGAACAAGGAGGCCCAGCATGACACTTGCCAAACCCATCAATAAATACATCGACTATATCGATGCCCCCGAGGACACGTTTGAGCAGTATGTCGAGAAGGCGTTAAAGTACAACTTTCGCTGCGTATTTGCGAACCTTCAGGAGTACGAGACGGGCCGCGCCATGCTCGAGGGCTCTGACATCATCCTTGCCGGCGCCATCGACTTTCCCCAGGGCACTATGACGCTTGAGGAGAAGCTTGCGAGGTTTGAGGAATACGCTGCGTGTGGCTTTACCGAGATTGACTACGTTTTGAATCAGGGGTCGATCGAGAACCGCGATTTTGATGCCATCGAGCGCGAGATGACTACCATTGCTGATTTTTGTCGCGCGCATGGCATCACTGACAAGGTAATCGTCGAGATGTGCAAGCTGGACGGCGACGACGCCGCCAAGCGCCGTGTATGCGAGATCGCGCTGGAGGCCAAGCCGGGATTCCTTAAGACATCGACCGGCAGAAGCTTTGGCGGTGCTAAGCTCGAGGACGTGCGGCTGATGCACGAGGTGCTCGGCGATGCCGTGGCAATCAAGGCGGCGGGCGGTATCCATAATTACGAAGAGGCTTGCGCATTCATCGAGGCCGGCGCAAGCGCGTTAGGCGCATCGGCGGGCATCGCGATCGTCGAGGGCGCACCGACGGATGAGCGTCGCTAGCAGACGTATTTGACCTGAGCGATAAAGCTTCACGACCACACGCCGTTCATGTTCGAGACAATATGACTTTTTGCCCGTTGTAAACGGAGTCGCGATGGGTGTTCTGTATGATGGCTCAGACAAGGTTGTTCAATGACAGGGAGGCATATATGGCAATCAAAGCCATCGCGATGGATATCGACGGTACGCTCACCAACGATCAGAAAGTGATTAGCCCGCGTACGCGCGAGAAGCTGCTCGCGGCGCAGGAGTCGGGCATTAAGCTCATCTTGGCTTCGGGCCGTCCCGCATGGGGACTGCACGCCTTGGCGCAGGAGCTCGACCTTCAAAACCATGACGGTCTGCTGGTTGCCTTTAATGGCGCGCATGTGGTCGACGCTCAGACCGATGAGGTCCTTTTTGACCAGGCTATGCCGGCTGACGAGCTGCACCGTCTGATTGATCACCTGCGTAATTTTGACGTGATCCCTATGATTTCGCTCGGTCGCGATTTGCATGTCGTGGATTCGTATCACTGCATGATCACGCTGCCTGACGGCTCGCAGAAAAACATCGTCAAATACGAGCGCGATGCGTGCGATCTTAAGATTCGCGAGGTGGAGAGCCTGCATGAGGTCGCTGATGCTTATCCCGTGGACAAGCTGCTGACGGCGGGCGATCCGGCCTACCTGCAGGCGCATTACGAGGAGATGTATGCGCCCTTTAAGCAGACGCTTTCGGGCATGTTTACGGCCGACTGGTACTTTGAGTACACGGCGCCCGGTATCGACAAGGCCCGCGCACTCGAGGGTGCCCTGCCCAAGCTCGGCATCGATGCCAGTGAGGTCGTATCGTTTGGCGACGGCCAGAACGACAAGTCCATGATTGAGTGGGCCGGCACCGGTGTTGCCATGGGTAACGCCGTCGAAGAGGTTAAGGCTGTAGCCCAGATGGTGACCGCCGATAACAACGAAGATGGCATTGCGGTGGCGCTGGATAAGCTGCTGGGTTAGAATCGCCGATTAATGCATGGCTCGGGCGCCTGCTTGCGGGCGTCCTTTTGTTAGGGAGGGTGCCGTGTCCGCATTTCCGTTCGACGCCGTTATCTTTGACATGGACGGCGTCATTGTCGATACCGAGTATTACTACTTGGGCGAGACTGCCGCGTTTGCCAAGGAGCTTGGACTTAATCTGACTCAAGAGGAGTTGAATGGGCAGGTCGGTACCTCGCATCAGTTCTTCCTGCATATGCTGGTCGATTGGTTTGAGCGCGCCGGTAAGGGACACTTCACTGGCGAGGAGGCGTTGGCCCGTTGGGACGAGTGGGCGCATAAGCGTCCGCGTGACTATCAGGCTTTGATTAACCCAGGCGCCGTGGATACGATTCGAGAGCTGCCGCGCCGTGGCGTTCGCGTGGCGCTTGCTAGCTCGTCTCCCATGGTTAGCATCGAGGAAGTGCTCAACGCATGCGGGCTGTCTGATGCCTTTGAGTATGTGGTGAGCGGCGAGCAGTTTAAGGAGAGCAAACCCGAGCCCGACATCTACCTGCATGCGCTGGACCTGCTGGGGCTGCCCGCGAATCGTTGCTGCTGCGTTGAGGATTCCGTTCCGGGCATTACCGCGGGTAAGCGAGCCGGCCTGACGGTCATTGCCAAGCGCGAGGAACGCTTTGGCTTTAGCCAGGATGCCGCGGACAAGATTATCGACCAGCTGCCGGAGCTGCTCACGCTTTCTAAGGAGCGCGGTAGTTGCGCGTTTTTCGGGTCAGATGAGTAAATACCCGACATTTTGGTGCGGCAGCAAGCATACTTTATGCTAATGCGGGCTTAAGGGCTTGTTGAATGCCCTTGGGCCCGCTTTTGACTTAATTGTGCTGGGAGAGGGTATATGCCACCGACTGAAGGGCTAACTGACGGTAAAGCAGCGATACCGCTGTACCAACAGGTCATTGATATCATTAAAAACGAAATCAACTCCGGCGCCTACAAGGCAGGCGCGCGGATACCCAACGAATTCGAATTGGCTGAGAGCTATAAAGTTGGCCGCGTTACCGTGCGACGCGCTATTGAGGAGCTCGTCCAGCAGGGCTATCTAACGAAGCGACAGGGGAAAGGCGCGTTCGTCAATGCCCCCAAGCTCAAGCGCAAGATTCGCCAGAAGGATGACGTCCAGAGTTTTTCGGACGCATGCCGCGTTAACGGAATGGAACCGGGGGCGTGTGTCATTTCGAGAAAGATACTGCCGGCGGATTCTACCGAAGCACAGTTCTTTGGTGTTCCCGTTGGAACTGACTTGATTTGCGTCGAGCGTGTGCGTACTGCCGATGGCGTCCCCGTCATGCTTGAGAACAACATATACGTTTACGAGGACAACGCCTATCTATCAACGGCGCCTCTATCTAACCAATCCATTTTTGAGTTCGTGCGCAACCAGACTGGCCGCATGCCCGCGTTTACCGACCCGTGCACGCTCGAGATCGCGTGCGCATCGCCCGAGGTCGCTCGGTTGCTGGCGGTTCCCGTTGGCGAACCCTTGTTTTATATGGAAGCCTTCTTTTTCGATGAGCAACGGCGGCCGTTTATCATCGGTCGTCAGCGGATCGTTGGGTCTCGCTACGTTTTTGACATCTAGGACATTGCGAATGGAAACGCCCGGTGGATCATCTCACCGGGCGCTTCCATACCGTTCACGGCGCGAACGCGACCGTTCAACCGCGTTGCGGCAATCAGTTTGAAATAATCTTGATGACGGGAAAAGCTGCTGGTAATCTATAGAACGTCATAGAACGTTTGCCTTATGCAAGCGTTGAAGCGAGATGCGATGCAGTCTCGAGTTCTTTGGAGGTATCTATGTCAGATACGAAGGCGAAGAAGACAAACAGACGTTTTAAGTTCAAATTACCGCATGTCTATACGATCATGTTCTTGCTGATCGTTGTCTTTGCGGTCCTGACTTGGATCGTTCCCTCGGGTCAGTATCAGCGCAAGACGATTTCGACAGCGGCGGGCGAGCGCGAAGTCGCCGTTGCTGGAACCTATGAACAGGTCGATAAGAACTACACCGATTCCGAGACCGGCGAGACCATCAATCTGGGTCAGGATATCTTCGCGGTCCTGCAAGCGCCCACTAAGGGCATCCAGGAGGCTGCCGACGTCGTTGCGTTCGTCTTATTGATTGGCGGATCGTTCGCAATCATCACCAAGACCAACGCTTTGAATGCCGGCATGAGCCGTGTGATTAAAAAGCTCAAGAACAAGGACATCCTCATCATTCCCATTACGATGACGTTGCTGTCCATTTGCGGCACTACGTTTGGCATGTCTGAGGAAGCCCTGCCGTTCTATGCCATCTTCATTCCCATCATGATGGGTATCGGTTATGACTCGATGACGGCATTCATCATCTGCTTCCTTGGTCCTAACCTGGGATATTGTGCTTCGACCATCGACCCGTTTAATGTTTTGATCGCCCAGGGCATCATTGGCATCGAGGGCAATCCTCAGCTGTGGGTGCGCGCCGTTTCTTGGGTCATCTTTACTGCCGTCGGTATCGCATGGGCCATGCGCTACGCTATGCGCGTCAAGAAAAACCCCGAGTCGTCCATTACGTACGAGGACGACAAGCTCAAGCGTGTTGAGTTTTCCGTGACCGATGCCTCCATCGAGGAAGAGTTCACTACCCGTCAGAAGCTTGTACTTATCGATTTTGCCTGCGGTATGGGCATTATCGTCTGGGGTCTTGTTACCCAGGGCTGGTACATGAATGAGATTTCCGCCGTGTTCCTTGGCATGGGCTTGCTTGCCGGTATCCTGGGCGGTCTTGACCAGCAGACGATCGCTGAGGAGTTCGTTAAGGGTCTCGCCGATTTTGCGTACGCTGCTATCGTTATCGGTATCGCTCGCGGTATTCTGGTCATCGCCGAGGGCGGCATGATCATCGACACCATCCTCCAGGCGCTCGCTACTGCGCTCGCCGGTGCACCCGCTGCCGTCTACACCACGTTTATGTATATCGTCCTTGGCCTGCTCTCTTTGCTGGTTCCCTCGAGTTCTGGACTTGCGGCGCTCACCATGCCCGTCATGGGTCCGCTGACCGAGCTTATGGGCCTCAATCCCGAAGCTGCCGTTACCGCGCTCCAGTTTGCTAATCAGACCATCAACACCATCAGTCCCGTGGCGGGCATGACGGTCGCCGGCCTTGCCGTGGCTAAGATTTCGTTTGGCCAATGGTGGAAGACCATTTGGAAGTTCTTCATTTTCATGGTCGTCTTTGGCCTGATCGTAACGGCAATCTCTGGCATGCTTCCGGTGTAGGTGGTTGTGATGTCTGATCGTTTAACGGTCCTGACGTCTAAGAGCGTCTTTACCGGTACGGGGGACCTGCCGTTCGAAGGTTTCGTAGCGGTCCGTGGCAATCGAATTGAGGCGGTTGGCACCAAGTGTGAGGTAGCTTCGTATTTGACCCAGGCGGACGAGGTAGTTGATCTGGGCGACCGTACCGTTATGCCTGGCCTGATCGATGTGCATACCTTCTATACAGGCTGGGCGCTGCGGACGTTGGGGTCTGATCTGTCCGGCATCGCTGATGCCAAAGAGGCCGTGTCGCTCTTGCGTGCATGGAAAGAAGATCATCCGGATTGCGCGGCGGCTTTTGGCCACAGCCTACCCGAAACGTTGGCATCGGATGCCGAGAACGCAAATACGGCAGCTGTGTTTGACGATTGTTTTGGCGATATCCCTGTCGTCTGCTTTACACCGGGTGCGGAGACCTGCGTTCTCAATGCTGCCGCCAGTGCACGATACGGCTTTACACCCCAGGCGTGCTATGCCGAGAAGATCTGGCGCATGATGAGCGATTTCCTCGCGCTGCCCGAGGTGCGTGCCGGGTATTCGGACTACATGAGCATGCTTAACGAGCGCGGCGTTACCGCCATCAAGGAAATGGCGTTTGATGACTACTACGGCTTTGCCGACGAAATGGCTCGCCGTGAGGAATCTGGTGAGCTGACGGTTCGCGTCTCTATGATGTCGCAGCCGGTGGGTGCCGGTGCAAATCTGGCATATGCCCGCGAGGCGCGAGAGCGCTTCCGGGGACCGTTCGTTCGTTTTTCTGGCTTCAACCGTATGACCGATCGCGGCGTATGGGCGGGGCTTGCCGAGATGATTGATCCCTATGAGGACACAGCCGATGCGGGCGCTGCCGGCAAGACGGTCGTCGAGGAGCCAGAGTGGGATCTGATTGAGAACGAGATGCGTGCAATTGATGCTGACGGCTTCCGATATTCCTTGCATTGCCAGGGCGATGGCGCCGTTCGTCGCACCGTGGCGCTCTATGCCTCGCTGCCTCGAGACGAGCATGGACGGATGCTTCGCCGCCATGCGATTACCGATCTCGAGAACTC
This sequence comes from Collinsella sp., assembly GCA_048201615.1. GTDB lineage: Bacteria > Actinomycetota > Coriobacteriia > Coriobacteriales > Coriobacteriaceae > Collinsella. The sequence continues at coordinate 3,152 of DBFBFY010000010.1, read as the reverse complement.
TGACCCGACCGATCTTGTCAAGTTTGGCAAGTTAGGTGGAATTTGCGAGGTCTATCCGCAGATTCTGACGCTGGACCGGCGCGAGGATTGCCTGTCGATGATGCGTCGACAAATTGGCGAGACGCGACTTTTGCACAGCTGGAATCGCCGCGGCATGGAAGATTCCGGATGCACAGTGTGCTGTGGCACGGATTTGCCGCTGTTGATTCCGAGCTTGGGCGAGTCAATCTACAGTGCGTGCGGCGGATACTTCGACGACGGACTGCCCGTGAATGAGGTCAACACGCTGACGCTTGTCGAGCTCTTGTGCGCTTGGACTGCCGGGGGCGCGTACGACCTGATGCGCGAAGACGAGCTGGGTACGCTTGAGGTTGGCAAGCTTGCCGATATCTGCGTGCTCGATCGGGATGTGTTCGACCTCGATTATCGCGATGCACGTGATCTTGCGGTTGACATGACGATGTCGGACGGACAAATCGTGTTCGATCGAAATAAGGAGGCATAAGATGCCTGAATCCAAACCGACGCTGCGCCGCGAGCAGATTGCGGGCATGAATATCCACTACATCATGTGGTCGCTCGATTACTTCCTTGATGTGCAGCAGCGCTTGGGCTTTGAGTCCATTGAGCTGTGGTGTGCGGAGCCGCATGTGACGCTCGACCACACGGGCTACTTTGAGGCTGAGGTCCTGGCGAAAAAGGCTGCAGACCGTGGGCTTAGGTATCGTACTCTGTGCCCCGAGAATGTTGTCTATCCTTGGCAGTACTGCGCACGCAAACCGCTGCATGAACAGCGCAGCCTGGCGTACTTTAAGCACGGCATTGAGCTTGCCGAGGTACTTGGGTGCGACCGTATGTCCGTCAATTCGGGCTGGGGCGACTGGGACGAGGACCGCGAGGAAGCCTGGAAGCGCAGCCGCGAGCACTTGTCCATTCTGGCGGAGTATGCCGGCGAGCACGGTCTGGTGCTTACGATGGAAAGTCTGCGTCCCGAGGAGAGCAACCTTGTGACGACGGTTTCCGATGCGAAGCGCATGATTGACGAGGTCGCGAGCCCGTACTTACAGCCCATGGTTGATACAACCGCGATGGGCGTTGCAGGCGAGACGCTCGAGGACTGGTTTGCCGCCTTTGGTGATGGGGCAATTCACGAGATGCACTTTATCGACGGTGACCCGTATGGCCATCTGGTGTGGGGCGATGGCAAGCACGATATGGACGCCTTCGTCGCCACGCTCAACGCCCATGGTTTCGACGGCATGCTGGGCCAGGAAATCACGGACGGTCGTTACTACGATGACCCGGCGGCGGCAGATGCCAAGAACATGGCCGCATTCGAGAAATATCTGATTGACTAAAACAACTATCGGCTACGCAACCAACGTCATTGATTGCGGGTCAAATAAGAAAGGAACTGGATATGAACGCACGCGATCTGATCAAAGAGGCAATTGCCGAGAAGGGCAAGTTCGACAGCGTCTACTGGATTGCTTGCGGTGGCTCCATGATCGATTTGATCCCGGCTCATGAGCTTCTGCAGCGCGAGGCAACCACCTTCACTTCGTATATCTATACCGCACGTGAATTCGACATTATGCGTCCGCGTCGTCTGGGCGAGAAGTCCCTGGTCATCGCTTGCAGCCACAGTGGCAATACCCCGGAGGTCGTCGAGGGCTGCGAGATTGCCCTTGCCGCCGGCGCTACTGTGATCGCCCAGACCGACAACGCTGGATCCAAGATCGACTCCGGCAAGTGGACCACGTGGGTCTACCCATGGGGCGAGGGTGTGCCGCAGGCCGAGGTCCCCGCTGGCATTTCGCTGTCTCTTGCGGCAGAGCTGCTCGATCAGCAGGAGGGCTACGCCGATCTTGCCGATATGTATGCCGGTATCGCCGAGATGGATAAGATTCTTCCCCCGGCACGCGAGAAGGTAAATGCCGAGCTGGGCGATCGCTTTGCCAAGCTTTGCCAGGAGCACGAGTTCTTCTATATTCTGGGCAGCGGTCCCAACTTTAGCCAGACCTACGGTTTCGCTATCTGCTCTCTTATGGAGATGCAGTGGCAGCACTGCAGCTACATCCACTCTGCCGAGTACTTCCACGGCCCCTTCGAGGCTACTCAGGATGGCGTTTTTTACTTCCTGCAGATGGGCTCCAGCGAGTGCCGTGCTATGGACGAGCGCGCCCTAGCGTTCCTTAAGACGCATACCGATACGCTGATGGTGCTCGATGCCAAGGAGTACGGTATGGAAGCCGTGCCGGCGAGCGTCCGTGCCTATCTGGACCCGGTGCTGTTCTACGCCATGAACTGCGAGCTGCGTGCCGCACGCGGCAAGGTGTTTGATCACGATCCCGATTTCCGTCGCTATATGGGTGTTGTCGAGTACTAGAAGGAGCAAAGGCCATGGCATTTAACGTTAACGCGCTCGGATTTGGCGACAACGTCGTCGATCGCTACGAGCATATCCACACCATGTATCCCGGCGGCAATGCGGTGAACTTCGCCGTTTATGCCAAGAAATGCGGTGCCGCACGCTCCGCATACATGGGCATTTTTGGCAATGATGCCGCTGCCGAGCATGTCATTGCAAGCCTCGAGGATGAGGGTATCGAGCTTGACAAGTGCGAGCAGATGATTGGCGAGAACGGAGCGGCTCGCGTGACCGTCGTTGACGGTGACCGTGTCTTCCTCGGCTCCAACGAGGGCGGTATCCGTGGCGATGCGCGTTATGTCCTCGATCGCTTTGACCTTTCGTACATGAAGCAGTTCGATGTGGTTCATTCGGGCAACTATTGCTTTACCGAGCGCGAGCTGCCCAAGCTGAAGGCTGCGGGCGTCACGGTCTCTTTTGACTTTTCGGACGACTCCACCGACGAGTACTACGAGCAGATTGCGCCCTACGTCGATTTCGCTTTCTTTAGTGCGGCGGATGCCGCGAGTGAGGACGAGATTCGCGAGCGTCTGGCATGGGTGAAGGGCCTGGGTCCGCGTTTTGTGTCGGCTACGGCGGGCGCCGAGGGCTGCATTGCTTACGACGGCGAGCGTTATTACCGCCAGCTGGCTAAACCGGTAACGGACATGAAGGACACCATGGGGGCGGGCGACTCGTTCCTCACCTCGTTTTTGATGTGCTATCTCGATTCCGCCAAGCG
>DBFBFY010000009.1:0-11351 GCA_048201615.1 Collinsella sp. | reverse complement strand
TATATAAGGTCGCCTGCTCGGACAGTCCTGACTCGCACGGAGAGCACATTAAGTGCTCTCCGGCTCGTGCGGAACTCGCGATCGACCTTATATATTTGCCCTCCCCGGGGCTCCCGCACAACGGGACCTCAGTTGGGTTCTATCCCAGTTGCAGTCGCTTCGCTCCTGCACCACTTGGCTGGTGCGGCGGTTTGGCGTTGGAACGGTTCTTTTTCTGATATATGCTTGTTGCGGCTCTTCTTTTGGGAGGGGCCGCTTTTTTGTTGCTAGGAGGTTGGCCCGTGGTTGATGGGGAGAATCGTTCTGAGCTGCTTTCCACAGATTGGAACCAGGAGTGGATGCAGATGCAGGCCGCTCGGCATCGGGCTGATGATTCTTTTGAGTGGGATAAGCGGGCTCGGCATTTTCGGCCGTTGGAGACTGCCCCTTATGCTCGGGATTTTATAAAGCTGTTGGCGTTGAAGCCTGGTGAGTCGGTGCTTGATATGGGGTGCGGGGCTGGGTCGATTGCTATTCCGCTTGCGCAAGACGGGCATCCCGTGATTGCCGCTGATTTTTCCCCTGCCATGTTGGGCACGCTTGATGCTGGCATTGAGTACTATGGGCTCGAGGATCGCATTGCACCGCTTGAGCTTGCTTGGGATGATGATTGGGATTTGGTTGGACCGGTCGCGAAAGCGGTGGATGTTGCCTTTGCCAGTCGCTCTGTCACCACGACCAACCTAAAAGGCGCGCTTGCCAAGCTCGACCGCACGGCTCGCCGGCGTTGTGCTGTCACGATGGTCGCCAACTCCAGCCCGCGCTACGACCTGCACGTGATGAACGCCATCGGCGCCTCGGTTACCTGCAGTAATGGCTTTGTGTACGCCTTCAACATCCTCATTCAGATGGGTGCGTTGCCGCAGGTTACGTACTTTGAATCGCCTCGTCGCGATACCTTCGATAGCCTTGAGGCAGGTGTGGCAGACTTCTCCCGTATGCTTGAGCATGGCAACGAGGATAAGGTCGACCGTCTGCGCGACTACATCGCCCAGCACATGATCGAGAATCCCCATGCCGGTGAGCCGGGCTCCAAGGGCGTGCCGCAGGGGCGCTATATGCTCGATCATGTCCGCAAGGTTCGTTGGGCGTTTATTGCATGGGAGCCGGTCTCTGCGCCCAGCTCATAGCCTGTTCGCAGCCCGCACCGCCCACTCACTCGGCATCCGCATTCTTTTTGAACTGGGCAAACGCGCTCCACACCACGCCGTTCCTGCGCTATCGTGGGACAGCTCACGTAGATTAAGGCCCCGTCGCGGGGCGCCCCATACATAGAAAGCGAGAACCCATGGCACTGACAGGAGCACAGGTCAAGCAGCTTCGCAGCATGGCCCATCACCTCAACCCCGCCATCATCATCGGCAAGTCCGATGTCAACGAGGGCACCGTCGAGCAGACGGTCGCCTACCTGGAGAAGCACGAGCTCGTTAAGTGCTCCGTGCTCGATGGCTCCAGTCTTTCCGCCCGCGAGGCCGCCGAAGAGCTCGCCGAGCGCTGCCACGCCGAGGTCGTCCAGGTTATCGGCCGCAAGTTCTCACTGTATCGCGAGTCCTCGCGCAAGGACATCGAGAAGATCAAGCTCGTCTAAGAGCCAATGATCCGGCGAACCAACACATAGCAAGCTTACGGGTGCCCAAGTACTTCGGGCGCCCGTTTTTTATCGCTCGACCAGCACGCGATTGAGCCGCCCCTCCACCAAGCGCTCGTATAGACGCCGCGTCTCGGGCTCGGGCACGCCATTGACCTGCTCCCTCAGATGGTGCATATGCCCACTGTATAGCTCGACGATATCGCGCCGCCGCCCCGCCGCACTGTAGACACGCATGGCGCAGCGCACCATATCCTCACGCGCCGTTTCCTGCCGAAGCCCCGACTCCGCCAGCCAAATCGCCGACTGCAGATCGTTTTCTTCTAGAGCGGCATTTGCTCCCTTAATCATGCAATCGATGTACTTTGACTGCATAATGCGTCGCATACGCAAAAAGTAGGTGGGATTACAGCCATTGGGAACATACAGCGGTCCGGCATAAAGCTGCTCAATTTTAAGGCACAGCTCAACTAAATGGGGCCCGCGCGCACCCGTGCGATTTCCCAAAACCTCGCGGCTTATCTGGTCAAACAGCCGTACATCGGTCTTGACGTAGTCGCCGTTGAGTCCGATGCATTCATTTTGGATGAGCACACACGACTTGCCATCCGGCGTCGGCCCCAAAGCCGACCGCAAGCGCGATATCGTCGAGTACAGGTTATTGCGGGCGCTATTGAACTCGGCATGGGGCCACAGCTCCATGGCCAGCGTCTCACGATCGACGAGCGCATCCATGCCCAGCGCAAGCCGCTCGGCAAGTGTCGCCGCCTTCTTGCGACGCCACATTTTGTCCGTGATGGGAAACCCGTCGCGCTCGGCGCGAAACGCACCAAACATGCGAATCTCGATATGGTCGATGGTATCAACGGCTTCAACCTCGCCAGCCTGGAACAGGCGCTCGCCCTCCCCTTCCAAATCGTCGCGCAGCGAGTACCGCGACAGTTCGCGCACGGGAAGCTTCTTGCGTATCCTGGCCGCCGGCTCGCCCAGACAATGCATGGCAAGGCGCGCAAAGAGCCGATACGATGGCTCTAGAATCCCCGCACGATTCATGGACATCCAGGCCGCAAGGTCGCTGTCTCGGCCCGCACAGGCCAAATGCAGCGCCACCATCCAGGCTTCTGCGCCACCAACCTGCGTCTGGCTTATATCGAGCAACTCCGCTTCCTCGCGCACCGAAACCATCGATGTATTTCGCAGATATGCCGCGCGCTCCAGCAGCAATGCGTTATCGCGCATGTACGCAATCGACTCCTCGGCAAGTTTGAGCACTTGGACCGCACGGAACTTTGCATTAACCGGCCGTCCCTCTGCCAGCGACTGCCAGCCTTCTAACAACAGGCCAAACAGCTGAATCTGGTTGTCGCGCATGCGCACGGCAAAACGATCGAGCTCGTTGAACGCCGCGTCGTCGGTTACCGGCAAGCCGGAAAGGAGCCGCCGTGCCGCCAACACCATGCGCACCCAGATAGCCATCGCCTTAAGTCCACGTACGTCGAGCGCCTCCCGCACCACCGTCATCTCGTCGTCGCGCTCGTCGGTTCCTGCAAACGACCCGTCAAAGAGCTCCACCAGCATGCTGTCGGCCCGTATAACAATCCCCGCGATGTCGAGCTCGCAGTCGTAGGCCTTGCTCGTTTTGAGCTGCTGTAGAACGTCGCCGTCATCTCCCCGTTCGGTCAGGCATCGCTTGACCTCGATATGCGCAGACAACATGTCGAGTGCGGTGTGGGACGTCTCTATTTCTGGCACGGCCAGGTTCGTAGGAAGCCCAAGCCCGTTGTCCCCATAGCAAACAGCCGTCAGTGTCTGGGCTACCCTCCATGAAACAGGGTCTATTTCACAGGCCGCCCGTTCGCCCTCGCGCTCGATGACCGATGCCATATAGCGGGCGAGCTTTGTGTTGGACACGCTGACCGCTGCCAGATATACGCCAAGCGCCTCGGCAGGCGTTGGCTCTAGAGCCGGATCGTCGGCATCGATCGTACCCAGCGCTGCTCGGCAGATATCGGCCCCGTGCCCCGTCAGAGCAAGATCGACCCCATACTGCCCAGCAAGTTCAAGGACCGCATCACGGTCCAAAAAGGCGTCCGCCAGGCCCATCGCCGCATCGCATCGGCCCGCCTTAAGCAAAATCCGGGCCGCCCTCGGAACAAGTTCGGGGCGAACCTCGGCCACCAACTTACGCAAACGCAAGCGTCCGTTATCCTCCGTGCCCAGACACGTAAAACTCCGCTCGGCGGGGTCCAAGCCAAAGATTGGGTAGTCGCGTACAAAGTAGGACTGGTCGACCATCGACAGCCTCACCCCGCAAGCCTCGAGTTCTGCTATATTGCCCTCGCCCATCAAAACCATGAGACACGCCACGCAAAACAGCGCATTATTGTCGAGTGAAGCCAGATCGGCAAGTGCCGCACCATATACGTTGACAATCTCGTTTTCGAGCAGGCCGGCCACGTCGCCTTGGCCATACAGACCTGTCTGCAATGCCGAAACGAGCTCGGGCACGCCCTGCGTGAGCTGATAAAAGTCGAGCGATGTGCTGATCGAAAACGCCGATGCCCACGCCGAATACTCATAGGCATGCACCTTGAGCATCTGCGCATTGATTTTAACCGAATCGCCCAGCCCATGAATCAGCTGACGATTTGAAGGACGGCAGGAGATAAAGACCCCTATCCCCATAGCGCGCAAGCCGCGAATCCTGTCGATGAGGTCTTCGGTATCGTGCTGATCGAGGTTTGGCACATTATCAATCGCGATAAGGGAGTGCGGTTTGTCTTTGAGTTCTTCGGTAACCACCTCGAGCCGCATAAACACCTCGCGCCCAATGGCGCGATCGGCCTCGATAATCCGCACGGGGCCTCGCGTCGGGTCGCATTTAACCTCATGGGTGTACTGCAGCAACATCGAGGTCTTCCCAAACCCGTCGGGCGCATAAAGAACCACGATGCCGGCCTTTCGGCCCTTGGCGATAAGCTCATTCATCAAGCGTTCGCGTCGCACCATATAGCCTCCGCCCAGCGGCATCAGCTCGAGGTCGTCTATACCGCTCAAATCGTTTACCATGCCCGCTCCTCAACTCGACCGTATGGACACTGTAGCCGCAAGACCATACAAGCCGCGCTATGAATAGAGCGACCTTGTGTTTTAGGTTGTCTTTTGGTACGCAAGCGGCAAGTTTTTGTACAGCAAGGGCCGATTGTTATTAATCCCCCGACTAATCGGTCTTTAAGCAGGTAAATGAGCTTGTCAGCTTGTCCCATCTAAGCGGCAGTGTAACGCAGATGAACAAGGTTCAGCCATGTCATTCAACTCGCCTAGCACCCGCTACCGTCTACGACCTTCTAGTGGCATTTTTGCATAGAATCTGATATAGAATGAATCAAGCTGTTGGGCATCCGGCATTCGTCAAGCTTGCGGCAAGATTTTGGTCAAGTGGGCGAAATGGGATAGCAAAAAGGCCCCCGCAAAGCGGAGGCCTTAGGCAAGGCTATGTCGAGCTGCAGGATTCGCGCTACTCGCAGAGCGAAAGGGCGGCCTCGTCGGCAACGACAACGCAGTTGGTGTGCAGCTGCAGGATCGAAGCCGGGCACTCGGGCGTAACCGGACCATAGCACATGTCATGCACGGCCTGAGCCTTGGCCTCGCCGTTGGCGACGACCAGGATCATGCGGGCATACATGATGGTCTGGGTACCCATGGTGTAGGCCTGACGGGGAACATCGTCGATGCTGTCGAACAGGCGGCTGTTGGCCTGAATGGTACTCTCGGTGAGGTCGACGCAGTGCGTGCCCTTGGAGAAGTGGTCATCGGGCTCGTTGAAGCCAATGTGGCCGTTGTTGCCAATGCCGAGCAGCTGCAGATCCGGGTAACCGGCGTCGGCGACAATCTTGTCGTACTCAGAGCAGGCAGCAGCGGCGTCGGGGTTGGAGCCATCGGGCACATGCGTGTTGTTCAGGTCGATGTTGATGTGATCGAAGAAGTTCTCACGCATGAAGTAGTGATAGCTCTGGGGATCGTCGTGCGAAAGGCCGCGATACTCGTCCAGGTTGTAGGTGCTGACCTCGGCAAAGTCGACGTCACCCTTCTCGTACCAAGCAGCGAGCTGCTTGTAGGCACCGATCGGGGTGGAGCCGGTGGCAAGGCCCAGCACACAGTCGGGCTTGAGGATAACCTGCGCCGAAATGATATTGGCGGCCTTGCGGCTCATATCCTCGTAGTCTTTAGCTTTAATGATCTTCATTACGCGTCCTTTCTCGTACAAGAGAGGCAAGGCTCCCTTACAAGCACTTGCCCGCGGCTCGCGTCGGCCGCAACCAACGTGTGCGGCCACCAGGGCGAGGTCGCGTAATGTATGTGTCTCGTGTCTAGCCGCGTCGAGGCCCCTGCCCGTCCACGGTGACCCGAAGCTGTTTGGCTTCGGACAAATCCCATCTTGCCACGGAGGGCGTCCTCTTTCAAGGGCGCCCTCCGTAAACGTGTTTGAATTGTAGGCTAATGGCCACGTGCACTTGCTAGCGCTCGCGAGCAACGATGAGCTGGTCCATCTCTTCGACATGCACGCCAACGGAGCCCTTGATACTCGAGAACTCAACGGAGTTGCACACCAAGATGGGAACCGTCACATCATAGCCCTCGGCAGCAATTGCCTCGCGATCGAACTCAATGAGTACATCGCCCTTATGGACGATGTCACCCACTTGCGCATGTACGGTAAAGTGCTTGCCCTCGAGCTGAACGGTATCCAAACCAACGTGGATGAGCACGTCCAAGCCATCGACCGTGTTAAGCGCAACAGCGTGTCCCGTGGGAAAAATGGCCTCGACCTTGGCATCAGCCGGTGCAATCACACGCGTTCCGGTGGGCTGAATCGCCACGCCCTGGCCCAAAAGGCCGGTGGCAAACGTCTGGTCGTTTACCTCGGAAAGCGGAATGACGTCGCCCGAGATGGGAGCATCCAGCGTAAGGACTCGACCACGCATACCAAAAGACCTTAGGACTTTAGTGAACATGCTCCCCCTCGGACATACCGATCAACCAAAATAACCTTAACAGTTTACCACTTGGCACCCGTTTTTGACCATTAGGGAAGTTCGCGCTTGACAACCTCGACGATGTCGTCGACAACGCGCTGGGTCAGCTCGTGCGTCTCGGCCTCGGCCATCACGCGGACCAGCGGCTCGGTGCCACTCGGACGCACCAGAATGCGGCCGCGGCCGTCAAGCTCCTTCTCGGCAGCAGCGACGGCATCCCAGATGGGCTGGCAATCGTCCAGACCGGCCTTGTTGTCGGAATGCACGTTGACGAGTACCTGCGGGTACTTCTTCATGATACCGGCAAGATCGGTGAGGGTGCGACCGGTGCGCTTGAGCACGGCCAGCAGCTGCAGAGCCGTCACCAGGCCGTCACCGGTGGTGTTGTGCTCCAGGAAGATGATGTGGCCGGACTGTTCGCCGCCGATGACGGCGCCGTCCGCGAGCATACGCTCCAGAACGTAGCGGTCGCCCACGGCGGTCTGGACCATCTCGAAGCCCTGCTCCTTCATAGCGATGGAGAAGCCCAGGTTGCACATGACGGTCGAAACGATCTCGGAGTTGGCGAGCTTGCCGCGAGCGGCGAGGTCAGAACCGCAGATAGCCAGGATGTAGTCACCGTCGATCTCATTGCCCTCGCTGTCCACGAACAGCACGCGGTCGGCGTCGCCGTCGTGGGCCAGGCCGATGTCAGCATGGGTGCGCAGCACGAGCTCGCGCAGGGGCTCGAGGTGCGTAGAGCCGCATTCAACGTTAATGTCGGTGCCGCAGTAATCGGTGTTGATAGCGTGCACCGTGGCGCCCAGGCGCTGCAGCGCGGCGGGCGTAGTCTGGCAAGAAGCGCCATGGCCGCAGTCGACGGCAACGACCAGGCCATCGAGCCTCAGGCCATCAAGCGTATCGATGGCGTGGTCGACATATGCCATGCGAGCGTCCTTCATCTTGATGATGTGGCCCACGCCGGCACCGGTCGGCAGCGTGTCGGCAGCCATGGCCTCCTCGGACATGACCCAGGCGCTGATCTCTTCCTCGACAGCATCGGGAAGCTTCATGCCCTTGCGGCTAAAGAACTTGATGCCGTTGAACTCCGGCGGATTATGCGAAGCGGAGATGACGATGCCGCCGTCGAGCTCGTTTTGAACAGTGAGCAGCGCCACGGCAGGCGTAGGAATGACGCCGCAGCAATGCGGGCGGCCGCCCTCGGCCATAATGCCGGCGGTCAGAGCGCTCTCGAGCATGGTGCCCGAAAGGCGCGTGTCACGGCCGATGCAGATGTCCGGACCAAGAAACTTGGTCGCCGCGCGACCCAGACGAAACGCGAGGTCGCACGAAAGATCGGCGTTGGCGACGCCACGGACGCCGTCGGTACCGAAGATGTTCTGGGGCATAGGATCGCTCCTTCCCTAGCAGGCGATATGCAACCGCCCACCCTAGTCGAAAAAGAAAAGCGGGACCCGCCGAGGAATCGGCAGGCCCCGCTTGTACATTGTATCTCGAAAGGAGATAAAACCTTAGCGCTTGGAGAACTGGGGAGCGCGGCGGGCCTTCTTGAGGCCGTACTTCTTGCGCTCGACCACGCGAGCATCGCGCGTAAGGAAACCGGCCTTCTTGAGGTCAGCACGGTAGTCGCCAGCGTTCAGAAGAGCGCGAGCGATGCCCAGGCGCAGAGCGCCGGACTGACCGGAGATGCCGCCGCCATCGCACAGAGCGATAACGTCGAACTGACCGGCGGTGTCGGTCACCTTGAAGGGAGCAAGGGCGTTCTCAACGAGCTGATGACGGCCGAAATACTGCTCGGCGTCACGCTTGTTGATGGTCACCTTGCCGGTGCCGGGGACGAGACGGACGCGGGCGACGGCGTTCTTACGACGGCCGGTACCCTGGTAGACAACGGTGTTCTCAGCCATCTTTAAGCCTCCAGCTCAATCTTCGTGGGGTTCTGGGCAGCATGCGGATGCTCGGTGCCAGCGTAGACCTTAAGCTTGGTCATCTGGGCACGGCCGAGGGTGGTCTTGGGCAGCATACCGCGAACGGCGCGCTCGATGACCTTCTCCGGGTGCTTCTCCATAGCCTGGCGGAAGCTCTCAGCCTTGAGGCCGCCGTTGTAGCCGCTGTGGCGATAATAGGTCTTCGTGTCGGCCTTGTTACCGGTAAGCTGGACCTTATCGGCGTTGATGACGACAACGAAGTCGCCGCAGTCGCTGTTGGGCGTGAACTGGGGCTTGTTCTTACCGCGCAGGATCATTGCGATCTGGGTGGCAAGACGGCCCAGGACAGCACCATCGGCGTCGACGAGAACCCAGTTGCGCTGGACCTCGCCCTGCTTGGCGTAGTGAGTCGATTTCGAAATCACTTAGACTCCTCCATGTACAGTACGTGTTGTTACAGAGATTCACGGGGCTCTGCAAGTAACCCGTCCATATTACCCCGCTCGCCGTACGAGTCAACAGGTATTTTGGCTCCGACCAGAGTTTCTGCACATGTCATCCACGAGCCGTGATTTTCCAGCTCTTTAGCTGTTGTCATTTTTTGAGGGTTCGCCGTCGTTAGCGCTTAACGAACTCTTGGATTTCCGCGAGCAGGCGCTTTGCCTCCTGGCGGCCCTGGATATACAGGTCCAAAAGCTTTGCCGAATCGTGCTCAACGTGGCCGACCTCGACCGGCTTTTGCGGAGCAACGACCAACGCGCGGCCCTCGCGCTCATACTTCCACAGGTGCATGCGCTGGATGTTGTAGCGGTCGTGGCGCGTCTCGATTCCCTCGAGCAGATAGGGGTAGTCGGCATAGCGGGCGCGCGCGGCAGGCATAAACTCGTAGGGCTTTTTCTCGTACGAGCGGTCCTGCGTGACAATGACAACCGCGCGATCGAAGCCCGCCTCCTCCAGCACGTGCTCGATGGGGATCGAATCGGCTACGCCACCGTCGACGTATTTGTGCCCGTCAATCTCGACCGGCGGCGTCACCAGCGGCAGCGACGTCGAGGCGCGTACGGCGTCGAGATCGAGCACGGCGCTTTTGACCGGGAGGTACGTGGCGGTTCCAAAAAGCATGTCCGTCGCGACGGCGTACATCTCGATGGGACTTGCGTCGAACGTCTCGTTGTCAAAGGGATCCAAGCGGTCCTGGACATCGTTGAAGATAAAGTCGTAACCCACAATGGAACCCGTGGACGCAAACGATGCGGCGCCCATGAAGCGGCTGTCGTTGCAGAAAGCCAGGTTGATGCGGTTGGCACGGCCGATCTGGTGCGACTTGTAGTTCACGCCGTTGAGGGCGCCGGCCGATACACCGTAGACAGCCGGAATCTCGACGCCGGCCTCCATGAGAACGTCGAGCACGCCCGCGGTAAACTGCCCGCGGAAGCTGCCGCCCTCCAGGACGAGCGCGACCTTGCCGGCGTTCTTTGCCTTATCTTCTGCAGTCATATTGACCTCCTGCGATTGCGTTTTGGCCTTCTTCTACCCAGTTTTGGGATGGCGAGCGCATGGGTTTTTCGAGGCGGCAGGTGAAGCGGAAAGTGTGTCCCAGTTTGAGGCGGGATTCCGGGATGCACTTTCCGCTTGATGTGTCATCCGGAAACTACGTCCCAGTCTGAGCGTGAATTCCGGGACGTGCTTTCCGCCTGGGCCGCCATCGGGAAAGCGTGTCCCGGCCTGCGTTGACGCGGCGTTTTCTTTACGCCCGCGCCCTGCACAGAGTTCGATTCTCCGCGGGTTTGGGGTTCCGTTGATGCGGCGCATGGCCAGCTGAAATTCGATAAACATCGCATCCATATTGGGCTGATAGATTGCGCGGAGAATCCGCGTATTTGCTTCGCAAATCCGCACTGGCTTCGGCCGCCTGCCGGCGTCCTCGCCCGCTCGCTACAAACGCTCCGCGTTTGTTTAACGCTCGCGCCCTGCATAGAGTTCGATTCTCCGCGGTATCTGTAAGTAATAAAAAAGCAGGTAGAGACACTTCTCTACCTGCTTGTAGCTATTGGTGGAGGCGCGGAGAATCGAACTCCGGTCCACGAAAGCCCCCTGATTGGCATCTCCAAGCTCAGTCGCTGGTTTAGTCTCGGACGCTTTGCGCGCAGCGACACGCTCGCGGCGTCCTAACCGGTTTGGTCTTAGCCTGCGCCATACCGATTACGTGCGCAGGAGCATTCCCCTAACATGACGTCGCGCCGGTGTCGGGGAAATCACCGGGTTGACGCGCTGCTATAAACTAAGCAGCGAGAGCCATAGGCTCAAAAGAAGAGTTGTTGTCAATTCAATTTGACGGTACCCCTGTTTAACGAGGCGAGGAGACCTCGGCTTGCTTCCTCTCTCAGAGCTATCGTGTCGAAACCAGTCGCCCCCGGATGTTGGGAAAGTCTGGATGGGATTGGGCACGAGTACCCAACACCCGTCGACTTTTCAAGGAACATGCGGGGCGAGCCCCGCTTGTGGAGTGTTATCTTACCACGTTCTGAAAGCGGACAGCTGTTCTATGCACGAGCTGTGAAGACCCCAATGTGCGCCGCACTTCGCACTTTTGCTACCGATCGCGTCACGTATATTTTCGCCAAGCAAAATTGACCCGTCGAAAGGACCGTTATGGATACCAAGCAGCAACTCGTCAATGCCCTCGCAGGCCTGGGCTCAACCATTACCGAAGCTATGGATGTCATCGAAGGCTTTGTCCCCTGCGGACATCCCGCCCTC
>DBFBFY010000008.1:0-7107 GCA_048201615.1 Collinsella sp. | reverse complement strand
TCCATGTTCTTCTCCTTCGCCTCCGCGATCTGGATGCGTTTGTTCCATTGAGCTGCGACTGCCAGGCGCTCGTCTTGGGCGCGACGGCGGGCGCTTTCGGCGCGCGACTTGGCCAGCAGCTCTCGGCCGCACGGCAGCACGTCGAGCGTGGAAAAGTAATCGCCCGGGCGCTCGGCGCGGCGGATGAGGTCGGCCGCGCCATCGGGGCGCAGCAGGACCTCGGCGGAGCGCAGACGTCCGTTGTAGTTGTAGCCCATGGAGTAGCCATGCGCACCGGTATCGTGGATTACAAGCAGGTCACCCATGTCGATATGCGGCAGCTCGCGGTCGATGGCGAACTTATCGTTGTTCTCGCACAGATTGCCCGTGATGTCATAGGTGTTCGTGACGGGCGCCGTGGCCTTGTCGGCGCCGCCCGGCTGACCCATCACCGTAATGTGGTGGTAGGCGCCATACATGGCAGGGCGAATCAAATCGACGGCGCTTGCATCGACACCGATATAGTCCTTGTAGATCTGCTTCTCGTGGATAGCCTTGGTGACCAGACAGCCGTAGGGGCCCATCATAAAGCGGCCCATCTCAGTGCAGATGGCCACATCGCCCATGCCGGCGGGAACCAGGATCTCGTCGTATGCCGCGTGTACTCCCTCGCCGATGGCGCGAATGTCGTTGGCCTGCTGCTCGGGCAGGTAGGGGATGCCGACGCCGCCGGACAGATTGATGAAGGCGACGTGTGCGCCGGTCTCGCGCTCCAGGCGTACGGCAAGCTCAAAGAGGATATGCGCGAGCTCGGGGTAGTAGTCGTTGGTGACGGTGTTGCTGGCAAGGAATGCGTGGATGCCAAAGTCCTCGGCGCCCTTGGCTTTGAGCATGCGGAAGGCCTCGAAGAGCTGCTCGGTGGTCATGCCATATTTGGAGTCGCCTGGGTTGTCCATGATGCCGTTGGAGAGCTGGAACAGGCCGCCTGGATTAAAGCGGCAGCCGACCGTTTTGGGGATGGGTCCCGCAACACGCTCAAAGAACTCGATGTGGCTGATGTCGTCAAAGTTGACGATGGCACCCAGCTTGTCGGCGAGCTCAAAGTCGGCAGCCGGCGTATCGTTGGACGAGAACATGATGTCGTGTCCCGTGATACCCAGCGAGCGGGCGATCATGAGCTCGGTATAGCTCGAGCAGTCGCAGCCGCAGCCGTATTCGTTGAGAATGGAGATGAGCGCCGGGTTGGGGTTGGCCTTGACGGCAAAGTATTCCTTAAAGCCCGGGTTCCATGCAAAGGCGTCGCGCACTTCTTGCATGTTGCGGCGGATGCCCGCCTCGTCGTATAGATGAAACGGCGTGGGGAACTGCTCGACGATATGCTCGAGTGTCTCCTTGTCCACAAACGGCTGCTTGGCCGCATATGCCTCGTTGGGGGTCAATACCATGTCCCGTAAACCTCGCTATCCAGACGGCGCCATCTGCGCATCGAATCCGCATAGCGTGGACCCAATGTCCGGATAGCGCTCCCGCATTGCTGCAGACAGTCCTGTGGGTGTTTCCCACAGGCCCACCAGGTTGTTCGTGCCCGAAAAACCCAGTTCGGCGGGTTTCGCCTCCCCACGGGGTCAAAGCCTGCCGGCTCGCCCGCGGCTCTTCGTGCCCGCGCCTCTATCAAGTGGTAAAGACCCTATCACGTTGCACTTTACCAAACAAGAGTATTCGTATATAACGTTTAAAAAATGCAGGGATATGCTGGAAACATGTGCGCCACAATCCTGTATCACAATAAGTTGCAACAGATGTGCCTCACGAAGGGATCCTCTATGACCGAGCTCCAAGAACTCCGTCGCTATCGCCGCGATCTCCATCGCATTCCGGAGCTCGATTTCGATCTTCCGCAAACCATTGCCTATATCGAGGGCGTGCTGGCACCGCTCGCTTGCGAGGTGACCCATCCGTGCCCCAGCTGCGTCTGTGCTTTCTTCGACGCCGGTGTTGATGCCGCGCATGCCACGGCGATTCGCGCCGATATGGATGCGCTGCCCATCGCGGAGGCGACGGGAGCGGCCTTTGCCTCAACCCATCCCGGCAAGATGCACGCTTGCGGACATGACGGACACATGGCCATGGCGCTTGCCGCCGCGACGTATGTTGACCGTACGATTCGCGAACAGCCGGGCGCCATTAGGCGCAACGTTCTCTTTGTGTTCCAGCCGGCCGAGGAAACGACCGGTGGTGCCAAGACGGTATGCGAGAGTGGTGTGTTCGAGCGCTATGGGGCCGACCGCATTTTTGGCTTTCATGTGTGGCCCGATCTGCCCGCCGGCACGTTGGCGAGCTGCCCCGGTCCGCTGCTGGCGCGCTCAAGCGAGACGCACATTCATATCCATGGAACGAGTATCCATATCGCCAAGACCTACGGCGTTCCAGTCGAGGAATCGCGCGATGCCGCGCTGGCAGCGGCCAAGTTCTTAGTTTCCGAGCGCGAGCTCATGGACGAGTTGGGTGCCGATGAGCCCTGCATTGGCAAGTTCGGCCTGCTGCAGGCAGGCACCGTCTGCAATGCGGTGGCGGGGGAGGCCCATGTTGCCGGTAGCTTGCGTGTGTTTACGGACGCCATGTTCGACCGTGCGCGCGAGGGCGTACGCCGTGCGCTCGACGAGGCGTGCACCGCAACGGGCTGTACGTACGATCTCGACTTTGCCGAGGGCTATCCGCCAGTCGATAACGACCCCGAGTTGTTTGCCCACATTGCGCCTGCCTTGCCCGAGCTGCAACTTGTGGACGAGCCGCTGCTGATCGCCGAGGATTTCGCGTTCTATCAGCGCCATCTGCCGGGCGTGTTTTTCCTGCTGGGCACGGGTATGCCAGAGGACCAAGACAACCCGAGTGATTCGGATGGCTGCCCCGCCTATGCCACAAGCGCTCTGCATACCGATAGCATGCTCTTCGACGAGGAAATCCTGCTCAAAGGCCTCGATGTCTACAAACGATTGCTTGACTTGGAGTGATGATGAGGCGCCGACAGACTGCCGTGTATAGTCCTGGTGGGTGCGGGTGCGGCCTGCTGCTGCTTCCGGTTATTGCTGTGAGCATTGGCGTGATGTTTGCGCTTGCTGGGCTTGCCGCGGCGGCGCTCGTGCTGTTTATCACTGCCATCGGCGTGACGATTTGGCTCTGCCGCAATCGCGAGCAACGCCGTGCCGACGGTAAAACCAATGTCGGCTGGGTCGTCTTTCTGATCATTGCGTACCTGCTGAGTGTCAGCTACCTTATTTTCTTTGTCCTGTTGATGATCAGTGCTTTTACCGGGGAATCCGTCACGGTGGGTTGATCACTGCTGGCAGACGGTCGCGCAAAGTGCGTTTGCTCGGCGTTTGGATAACTGCATTGGTCGTTTACCGCAACCTTAGCTCTCAGCTAATGAATTCAAGTTCAATCCTTCCTACGATGTGCTGTGTGCCGGCACGGTAGCCGGATCGTAGGAAGGATGAATAATGGCAAAAGAGGGAAAGAAGCCGATCGGCAAGATTGTCCTAGGCATCATCGTGGTGCTGGTTATTGTCGGTGCCGTGGGCTCTATGGGCGACAACTTAACCGATTCGTCTGCGAGCGATTCGGCAAAACCTGCCGAGACGACACAGCAGGCTGAGGAGCGAAAAGAACCGCAAGAACCGTATACCATTGCTGACGAGGCTGAAGACACTTCCAATCAGTTTACCTATAAGATCACGGGCACGCTGACCAATAACACGGACAAGGAAAAGAGCTACATTCAGATTGAATATGTTCTGTACGATGCCGATGGCAACCAGGTTGGAACGGCTCTTGCAAACACCAATCATCTGAAGGCGGGCGGCTCCTGGAAGTTCGAGGCGCTGGGTACGGTGTCTCCCGATCAGGTCGTCAGTTGGGAGCGCTCGGATGTGAGCGGTTTCTAGCATGTTGCATGCACAGGGGGAGATGAGGTCGTATGCCCGATAAAAAGCTGACTGACGAGTTGCTCAATGAGCTTCTCGACGCGCCAAACATCGATGGCTATATCAAAGAACACGACTTTGCCGCCCCGTCGCTTTCGGACTACCTGAAGCAGCTGCTGCAGGAAAAGGGCTTGGAGCGCTCGCGCGTGGTTCGTATGGCCGATCTCAATGAGACCTTTGGCTATCAGATCTTTACCGGTGCGCGTCATCCGAGTCGCAATAAGGTGCTGCAGATTGCCTTTGCGATGGCGCTGACGCTCAAAGAGACCAACCGTGCGCTGACGGCTGCCGGGGTAAGCGTTCTTAACTGCAAGGACCGCCGCGATGCGATTATCATCTTTTGCATCGATCGCGGGTGCAGCCTCCAAAAGGTCAACGAGGAGCTGTATCGCTTTGGCGAGGAGACGGTGAGTTAGCGGCTGATATCTGAGCCGGCGGAGCTGTCGAACAGCGATGCAAACGAACGGGGCGCGGATGCCATGGGGTGTCTGCGCCCTGCGCTATGATGGAGGCTATGGATACTCAGACCCCAACATATTCCGATGATGAGTTGACCGCAGCGCTTGCCGAGCACCTGGCGTCGCTCGATCGTGACGATAGCTATCGCGTGGAGCGTGTACTTAAGCGCTCGCCCGTTGAAACAACCGAGCTTGTGTACTTTGAAGGAACCGGCGGTGGTTCGCTCGGCCCCTTTGTCCGTAAACGCATCGATGCTTCGGCTCAAATCGGCGGGGCATACGGGCGTTTGTTTGCCGCTCAGCGGGCAGGCAGGCGTTTTGAGCACCTGCCCAGAATCGTCGATTGTCGTCGTGTGGGCGACGAGCTCAACGTGGTTATGGAATACATCGAAGGGGAGACGCTCAGGGCGCTGGTGTACCGTCTGGGAGCCACCCCCGATTATGCGCGTGAATTGTATCCTGCCCTATGCGATGCCGTGGGCGGGCTCCACGCCGGTTTTGCAATGGCGGGGGAGACGTCGGCGCCGGTGATCCATCGCGACCTCAAGCCGTCGAATATCATCGTGACAGGTGCCAACTATACGCCTGATGACGGCCTGACGTTTTCATCGCTGGTGATTATCGACTTGGGGATCGCGCGCGTATGGCGCGATGGCGCCGATACCGATACCGTCAAGTTTGGGACACGGCCCTATGCGCCGCCCGAGCAGTATGGGTTTGGGCAGACGAGTGTGCGAAGCGACGTCTACGCACTCGGCGCCCTGTTGTTCTTCTGCTTGACGGGAGTCGACCCTAAACCAGGGCTTGACATGCGCGAGCAATGCGAGGCGCGTGGCATTCCCACTCCACTGGCCGATGTCATCTGCATGTCGATGGCGCTCGACCCGGCCAAGCGTTTTGCGAGTGCGGAAGCGTTGGGACGGGCGACGCGCGCGGCATACGACCTGATTCACCCCGTGCGGCCTCCTGCGCCTGCGCTTGTCCATACTCCGGCCTTGGAGACGGGGTTGACGCCCCAAGGGCTCCGAAACCCCGCAGAGCTTCCTAGGCCTGCCACCTCCGCTGCATGCGGTCTGCTCTCTCGTGTTCCGGAGTCTCTGGGGCGCATTTGGAATACGCTCGTCTGCTTCTCGCTGCTTGTGTTCTTTGCCGGAAGTCACTTTGCCGTCTTTCACCCCACCGGAGCAAACCAAAGCTACCCGACGTGGCTTCTCATAATCGAGTATTTTTTCTTTGTCGATGGCCTTATGGTGCTTATGCATTTTGCGCTGCTCGATAAGCGCCGTCTTCGTCGGCGATTCGCACTGCTCGACAGCTATCGCGGCAAGAAACTCGCGAAACTCTGGCTCAAGGCATTGGGTGTGCTGCTCCTATGCATGATCGTCATAGTCGCGGTTGCCAATGCGACCGGCGTTGTCGATACCTCCGCTACCTAAAAGAAAAGGGCCCCATTGGGGCCCTTTGCAGTTGCACTTAGATGCGGTTCATCTGAGCGGCGACTTTGTTGTACCAGTCCTGCCACGTGGGCGGGCAGTACTTTTTGGCAGCTGCCGGGGTAAGGGTGGAGCCGTAGTTGGCGCCCAGATAGGCAACGTGAGCGGAGATGCCCTCGCTCCAGCTGCCAAAGCTGCGCCAACCGCCGCCACGTGCACTCCAGCCCCAGGCGTTGTAAGAATTGGCGCAATAAGCACCCTTGGTGCTCTCGATGCAGGCGATGGCGGGGGACCAACGGGGGTCGACACCGGTATTCCAAGCGGCGACGGCAAAGTTATAGCCCTGGCCTGCCATGGGGGAGCCGGCGAGATAATTGTCGATACGGCTCGTCCACTCATTAATGAACGAATCGTAATCGGAGCTACCGGTATTGGAGTTGTTCACCGTGGTGTCGATGGTGGTGTTGGTGTTGGTGGCCTGGCTGCTGGAATTGCTGCCGCTTACGCCCTCGCCCGAGAGCTTCTCGGCGGCAGCGGCCTTATCGGCCTCAAGCTTGGCAAGCTCGGCGGCATTTTCCTGCTCGGCTTTTGCCTGTGCCTCGCTGCGAAGCTGCTGGGCCTGCGCCAGCGCATCCTCGGCGTTTTTCTGCTCCGCCTCAAGCTGAGACTTGGCCTGCTGGAGCTCGGCCTTGTTCTGCTCGAGTTCGGTTTGCATGTTATTGAGCTGTTCGATCTCGTCGACGCTCGAGCTCGTGATCTGGTTGGTGTATTTGCAGGTCGTGATGAACTCACCCAGGCTCTGCGCATTGACCAGGAAGCTCACGATGGGATTGGTGCCCTTCTGATACTTGTACAGATCGCGCATGGCAGAGCTTGCCTTGGCCTGCTGCTCGGGAAGCTTAGCCTCGATTTCCTCGATGCTCGCCTCATTGGAGTCAATCTGCTTTTGCAGGTCATCGAGTTTGGTGCGGGCGTCGTTGTAGACGCTCGTGGCGGCTTCGATCTTCTGCTGGGCTGCGGAAAGCTGGTCCTGCGTTGCCTGCGAGGCGGCATACGCCGCAACGGGGGAGAGCATCGGCGTGGCCGTCAGCGCAACGGCGAGCGCGGCGCTCGTGATGATACGAGCCGGCTTCGACGCAATGAGCGCTGCGGTGCGATGATTCGAATGCTGCATCCAGTCCCTCTGCAATCAATCGTAGGTTATGGTTCGAACGGTATTCTACTACTGCTTTCGACCTCAACTTGAACCTTAAAGGT
>DBFBFY010000007.1:0-3054 GCA_048201615.1 Collinsella sp. | reverse complement strand
GTCCCAGCGGTTGCGCGTCTGGCGCTGGTCGCGAATCCAGGCGAGCACGTCGTCGCGCACAAAATGATGCTGCGGACCAACAAAGCCGTTCTGGCGCATATTGCGCTCGGCCCAGTCCAGGTAGGTGTTGGAAAGGTCGACCGTCACGGTCTCCTCGACGCCGCCATCGGCCGCGTAGCAGGTGGCAGTGCCGGTGTAGGCAAACAGGTTGAGGAAGCGGCGCGCCTGCTTGGCGTGCTCGCGCACCAGGTTGCGCGTGACGCGATGATCCAGGAAGATGCCCACATCCAGGTAGTCGTCAAAGTTGACGGCAAAGGTGAGCCCGCCTTCTTCGATGAGCGGCAGACGCCGGCGCGCGATGTTGGCGCGCTCGCCCGATCCGCCCTTGCCGGCGCCCTGCTTGCCGTACTGCGAGCCGCCACGCGAACGCATGCGGGCCTTGGCGTGCACATGCTCGGCCGGAACATCAAGGATGCGCGGCGCGATGGCCAAGATGTCGAGCATGCGGGCCTGGGCCAGCGCGGGGTCGATGGTCTTGGGCGCGGCGTATTCGGCGATGACGAGCCAGCGGCCCGGCGTCTGCGGGCAACCCTCGTACAGGTCGATGGCAGCGGAGTAGTCGGGCAGGTCGGCATCGTAGACGCGATAGCAGCTCACGCCCTCGCGCTTGGCCCACTTGCGGCGCAGACGGGCATTCTTGCGCAGGCGGTTGGCGAACTGCTCGGACTCCGGGATGAGCACGGGCAGCGGCTTGCCGTCGCCCAAGTCGAGCGTGGCGGCAGGTTCGGGCATGGAGGAAGCGGCGGCTTCGTCGTTGGCTTCGTTGGCATCCGCAACCTCGGCCTCGGCATCCGCGCTGGTCGCAGCCTCAAACGCTGCAGCGGCGTGGTCGAGTGAGGGCCAAACCTCAAGAGCCGCCTCCTCGTTATTGGGCATGACGGCGATCGAGCGCTCGGGCTCGGCGTGGAGCGCGCGGGCCAGCAAGCCGTCGCGGGTGAGAGCGGCGACCGGCGCCGAAGCGAGCTCGGGGGCGCGGCGCAGCTCGCCGATGAGCGTCATGGCATCGTGCATGAGCGAAAGCGGGGTCTCGGTCGTGTCCGCGACCAGGGCGGCACCGGCGACGGCGCCCGCATGGTCCAGCACGGTGGCGGGCTTGGCGGCACAAAAGTCGACAAAACGCTTGTAGCCGGCGCACTTGACCATGCGCTCGGCAGTCTTGCGGGCGGCGGGGTCGATGTCTACGGCCACGATGCGCGCCTGGCGCTCGCGCGCTGCCGCCTCGCGCTCGCGCGCCTCGGCAAGCAGCTGCTCCCACAGGACAGCGTCGTGCAGCTGCCAGCCCTCAAAGCCCCAGCGCTCGCGTGCGGCGCCCGGGGCGCGGTCGGTCAGAATGTTCACGGCCTCCAGCAGCAGACCGCCGCCGGCGCACGAGGCATCGATCAGCGTGGGAAGGGCTTCGTTTTCGTAATCGTCGGCCGTCAGCTCGCGCTCGCATAGTGCGGTCCAGCCGACCTGCGCCAGCACCAGGGCGGCGTAGTCGGGGCGCAACACGTGTGCGCCCTCGCCGGCACGAGTCGCAGCGGGCGGCAGACGCTTGAACAGCGGGTCGCCCGAAAGGTCCAGGCTGATGCTCGCGCGGCGCTGACGCAGCGAAAGCAACAGGTGAACATCGGGGTCGGCGGCATCGACGTCGGCGCGACGGCCCGTGGTCTCGGCCAGACGGTCGCACAGCGCGTCCTTGGCGCGCAGGGCCGAGAAGCGCGTGTTGCGCAGCTGCTCGGTCACGCCGCGGGCGGTGATGGCAATGGTGGCGCCGGGGCGGACGATGTTCTCCCAGGCGATGTCGTAAACGCTATCGTACAGCTCATCGGCATCCTGCGCCTCAAAGCGCCCGAGCACCGCAAACACGCGGCTCGCTAGGCGCGACCACAGACAGGCGCGGTAGCCTTCTTCGAGCTCGCCCTCAAACGTGGCGCGGCCCTTCAGCCGGCGAACATGCGAAAGCCCGAGGCGTTTAAGCTCATCGGCGAGTGCGGACTCAAAGCCTTCGGGGCAGCTTGCGTAAAATTCCATGGGTGACCTCTCTGGTTGCGTCGCTCCATTATATGATGGATGCTTCGTTTGCCCTTATCCTCGAAAGGAACCCATATGATTGATGCGTGTCCCGAACCCGCTGTGCTCTTTTTTGACGTGGACGGCACGCTGACGTCGTTCGATCCCGACAACATGACCGACAAGGACTTTTCGGCGGTTCGCCCCTCGCAGGCGGTCGTCGAGGCGTTTCATCGTCTGCGCGACGCGGGACACAAGGCGTTTATCTGCACGGGTCGCCCCCTGTGGCTCATCGCCGATAGCTTGCGTGCGCTCGACCCGGCGGGTGTCGTTGCCATGGCGGGAGCGACGCTCGAGGTCGAGGGCCGCGTGGTACACGAGGACTGCTTTGATGAGGACGTTATCGAGGAGCTGGCACGCCGTATGGCCGCGGCAGGGATTGAGGCCTTTTTCGAGACCAACGTGGCTACTTTTGCCCTGGAACCCGCGGGTGTTGAGCAGTCGTCTCTGATCGGCACTTCTGTGGTGCACAGCACCGAGGAAATGCGCGTCGACGGCTGTCTGCGCGTGGGCAAGGTGGGCATCGTCGCGAGCGACCTGGCTCGCGTAGCCAACGATGACGGCTTTATCGATCGCGAGTTTGAGCTGTGCAACACCGGTGGTCAGAATCGCGAGCTGAGCCCCAAAGGCATCGACAAGGGCGTGGGCGTGGCGCGAGCGCTGGAGTATCTGGGCCGCGAGGGGAATGCGCGCACCTTTGGCTTTGGCGATTCGGGCAACGACCTGGGCATGCTCGCCGCCGTCGAGACGGCTGTTGCCATGGGCAACGCCATGCCCGAGGTCAAGGCGCTCGCCGACTACGTGACCGACGACGTCGCACACGACGGCACCGTCACAGCGATGCAACATTTCGGCCTCATCTAATGAATCTCGCCTTCTGACGTTTGCTCAAACTGCGACTCTTTGCTTTTGCATGCTCAATCGATTTATCAATCCAAATAC
>DBFBFY010000006.1:0-5869 GCA_048201615.1 Collinsella sp. | reverse complement strand
GCTGCCAAAGCATGCTCACGGCCGCCGCTGCCCAACAACAGGATGTCGATGGTTTGAGTGTCCGCCTTCAAGGGTGCCTCCTCTATGGATGAACGGCCCGCTCCGCGCGAGCCCTTTGCAAGCAAATATACCCCTCGGCCGCCCGTCCGGGCTGCAAAGGGGTATATCGCAATAACCAAATAGTCCCGATTACTTCCAGAATCGGTTGATGATCTGCTCGCGACCAGCGCCAACGCCAATGAACGTCACGCGGGTGTGTGCCAGATCCTCGATAAACGCCACGTAGTCCTGAGCCTCCTGCGGCAGCTCCTCAAAGCTGCGGCAGCCGGTGATATCGCACTTCCAGCCAGGAAGCTCCTCGTAGATGGGCTTGGCGTGCTCAAAGCGAACCTGATGCTCGGGCACGCTGGTATAGCGCTCACCATCGACGTCGTAGGCCACGCACACCTTGATGGTGTCGAAAGCCGAAAGCACGTCGAGCTTGGTCATGGCGATATCGGTGAGGCCGTTGACGCGCGAGGCGTAGTTGGCGATGGGGCCGTCGAACCAGCCGCAGCGACGACGGCGACCGGTGGTCACGCCGTACTCGTAGCCCTCCTCGGTCAGCGTGTGACCGGCCTCGGACTCATAGGAAAGCTCGGTGGGCATGGGGCCCGAACCGACGCGGGTGATATAGGCCTTCATGACGCCCAGTACGCGGTCGACGTTCTTCATACCGACGCCGGAGCCGGTGATGGCGCCGCCGGCGGTGCAGTTGGAAGACGTCACGTACGGATAGGTACCGTGGTCGATGTCGAGCAGCGTCGCCTGGGCGCCCTCAAACAGCAGGTCCTTGCCCTCGTCAATCATGTTGTTGAGCAGCAGACTCGTCTCGGTGATGTAGGGACGCAGGCGCTCGGCCATCGGCAGGTACTCGTCGCAAATCTGGTCCACGGTGTAGGTGGGCAGATTGTAGATGAGCTCGAGCTCGGGGTTCACGCGGGCGAGAGCGGTCTCCAGCTTGTCGCGGAACAGCGCCTCGTCCAGCATGTCCTGCATGCGCAGGCCGATGCGGGCCATCTTGTCCTGATAGCACGGACCGATACCGCGCTTGGTGGTACCGATGTTCTTCTTGCCGAGCTTCTGCTCAAAGGCGCCATCCAGATCAATGTGGTACGGCATGATGACATGCGCGTTGCCGCTAATCTTGAGGTTCTTGGTGGTGATGCCGTCGGCCTCGAACATGTCGATCTCCTCAAGGACAACCTTGGGGTTGACGACGCAGCCGTTACCGATCACCGACACGTGGTCGGAATACATGATGCCGGAAGGCACCTGGTGCAGGCCGTACTTCTTGCCGTTGACGACGATGGTGTGACCGGCGTTGTTGCCGCCCGAGTAGCGCACGACGGCATCGAAGTCGCCGGCGACCAGGTCGCAAATCTTACCCTTGCCCTCATCGCCCCACTGGGCACCGACCAAAACGGTTGACGGCATGTTTACTCCTTACATTCATGGACTGTCTACGCGCCACGCCGGCACGCAGAAGCACAAAACATTCCCAGTATACCCGTGCAACGGGTGCCTGTCCTACTCCTCGGCATGTGCCCCATCAAGCTCATAGAACTTGGTGGATGCCGGCAGGAACATCAGGTCGACGTCGCCGATCGGGCCCGAACGGTTCTTGGCCACGACGATACGCGTAACGCCCTCGTCGGGTCGATCGTCGCGTGAGGCTTCGGCCTCGTCGGCGGAGCGGTCCAAGAACATAACGATATCGGCGTCCTGCTCGATAGAGCCCGATTCACGAAGGTCGGAAAGCTGCGGGCGCTTGCCGGTACGGGATTCGACCTGACGCGAGAGCTGCGACAGCGCGATGAGCGGGATCTTGAGCTCCTTGGCCATGATCTTCAGACCACGCGACATCTCCGAAACCTCGACGGTACGGCTCTCGGAGCGGCGTCCCGGCGGAGGACTCACCAGCTGCAGGTAGTCCAGGATGATGATTGCCTTCTCCTTGTTATGGAGCATACGGCGGCTCTTGGCGCGAATCTCGGTCACTGTGGTGCCGGGCGTATCGTCAATCAGAATATCCAGCTTGGACAAGGTCTGCGTGGCCTCGTTGATATTGGCCCACTGCTCGGGGCTAATGCGACCCATGCGGAAGTCACTGATTGAGATCATGGCATAGGCGCAAATCAGACGCTGGGCAATTTCCTTACCCGACATCTCCAGCGAGAAGAAGCCGACGGTATAACCAGCAGCGGCAGCGTTAAGTGCCAGGTTCAGGGCGAACGACGTCTTACCCACAGCAGGGCGGGCGCCGATGATGATGAGCTGACCCTCGCGAAAACCCATGAGCATGCGGTCGAGTGACGGGAAGCCGGTGGGCACGCCCGCCGCCTGACCACCGGCCTGGCACACTTCCTCGGCCTCGTTATAGGCCTCGACCATAAACTCGGTCAGTGTCTTGTAGCTCGACTTGACCTCGCGTGCCGTAACCTTGAGCAGTTTGCTCTCGGCCAGCTCCACGACCTCTTTGGTGTCGGTGGGGGCGTTATAGGCCAGCGCGTTAATCTCGTTGGTGGCGCCGATCAGCTCGCGCAGCATCGAGTCGCGACGGACGATGGCGGCATGGTGCTGCCAGTTCACGAGCGACAGGGTCTGACCCATCAACTCCAAAATATACGCTTCGCCACCCACGGCATCGAGCTTGTTGATGCTTCGCAGGTAATCAATCAGCGAGATGGAGTCGATGGGAATGCGGCTGTTGTACATATCGACCATCGCGGTATAGATGGTCTTATGAATGGGCCGGTAGAAGTCATCGGGCTGCAGCTCGACCTGGGCCTCTTCGACCACCTCGGGCGATAGCAGCATAGCGGCCAGTACATTGGCCTCTGCATCTTGGTTTTGGGGAAGACCCAACTTTGAGCCGCGGTCCTCAACCGTCAGCCCGGTCTCCCTATCGTCATATGCCATGAGCATCCTCATTCATATCGCTTGCGAGCATCCATAGTATCAGCCACGGTCCCAAAACGCGCCGCGCGCCGCCAATCATCACCGAACCAAACGGATGAACGGTCCTGCATATAGGACGTCGACGCAACGTTCACCATGACACCCACTCAGCGCAAAAAACAAAAGGGCGCCCCGGTTTCCCAGAGCGCCCTTCTTAGAACAAGATTGTTGCGTTGCAGCAAATACTACTCGGCAGCAGCCTCAGTCTCGACCTCGGCGGTCTCGGCCTCGGCGACCTCAGCGGCCTCCTCGACCTCAGCCTCGGCAGCGAGCTCCTCGGCGGTAACGCCGACGAGAACGACAACCTCGGCCTTGATCTCGCGGTACAGCGAGATGGCAACGGTGTGGGCACCGGCAACCTTGATGGGCTTACCGAGCTCGACGCGCTTGCGGTCGATGTCCATACCGAGCTGAGCCTTGATGGCATCAGCGATCATAGCGGCGGTAACGGAGCCAAAGAGGATGCCCTCGTCGCCGACCTTGACGTCAACGGTGACCGTCTTGCCCTCGAAGGCAGCCTTGGTCTCGTTGGCGGTAGCCAGACGGACGGCCTCGCGCTTGGCGATGTTGTTGCGACGCTCGTCAAGCTGCTTGAGGTTGCCCTTGGTGGCGGCAACAGCGAGCTTCTTGGGGAACAGGAAGTTCTCAGCGTAACCCTGAGCGACCTCTACGACGTCACCCTCGCCGCCCTTGCCCTTGATCTCATCGAGAAGAATAACCTTCATGATGCGTCTCCCTTCTTAGCCGCGGTCGCGGTTGCCACGAGAGGAAACCACGGGGACGGTGTACGGCAGGAGAGCCATCTCGCGGGCGCGCTTGATGGCGTTGGCGATGTCATGCTGATGCTGCGTGCAAGCGCCAGTGACGCGACGGGGCTTGATCTTGCCACGGTCGGTCATGTACTTACGGAGAAGCTGAGTGTCCTTATAGTCGATGAACTCAGTGTTCTCCTTGCAGAACTGGCAGTACTTACGACGCGGCTGACGTGCAGAAAAATCATTAGCCATGTCAAAATACCTTTCATTTGGCAACTTCGGCGAACCGAAGCCGCCTCTCACTCAAAAATAGGTGAACAACCCTTAGAACGGGATGTCCTCATCGTAGACGTCGACCGCGGGCGGCGTAGCCACCGGCGCGGCAGGACGTGCTGCAGGCGCGGGAGCTGCGGGGGCGTAACCGCCCTGGTCGTAGCCACCCTGGCCACCACGGGAGCTCATAAACTCGATCTCATCGACGATGACCTCAAGTTTGCTCCGGCGCTGGCCGTCGCGCTCCCAAGAGCTGTAGCGCAGCTTGCCCTCGATCGCGACCTTGTTTCCCTTTGCCAGGAAACGGCTCACGGCCTCGGCGCGGGTGCCGAACATGGTGCAGTCGACAAAGTTGGGATAGTCCTCCCACTCGCCAGTCTGCGCGTTGCGGCGACGATCGTTCACGGCGACGCCAAAGGACAGAACCTGGGTTCCGCCGGCTGTGGCGCGCAGCTCGGGATCGCGGGTGAGGTTACCGGTGATGTTCACTCGATTGATGCTCATAACTCACTACTTCCTCTTGGGGCACAAGCCCAGTCCAAAACGACAGTCTTACTCCTGGTCGTCGCGACGGACGATCATGTGGCGGACCACAGCGTCGGTGATGCGCAGGACGCGATCAAGCTCGGCGATCTGGGTAGGATCTGCGTGGAAGTTGATGAGGGTGTAGTCACCATCGGTGAGGTCGTTGATCTCGTAGGCGAGCTTGCGCTTGCCCCACTCGTCAACGGAGTCGACCTTGCCAGCGCCCTCAGCGATCGTGGTATCGATACGCTTCATAACAGCGAGACGAGTCTCGGGGTCGAGCGACGGGTCAACAAAGAACAGCAGTTCATAAGCCTTCATATTGTCACCTCCTCTGGGCAAATGTGGCTTCAGGTCGTGAAGGTGCGCCTGAAGCAGGAAAAGACTAGGTAATAATATCTTTCAACCTCCTAGGTTGCAAGAATATGCAGCTACAACCTCATGACCTCCACATATGCCCATACTCGCACGACGTTTCATGCGCATTCCAACCAAATGCTGACCAAAAGCTTGACGGATCTGTGGACAAGATACGGTGCCGTGAGGACAAGCTGAGCCAAGTCGCAGGTCAACGGGCGCATGGTCGTGGTCACAAAATGCATACCAGTGGCCCACAGCACCACCCAAAGATTTTTAAATTCATTGCCAAATCGCTTATAAATACCCCTTTTGAACAATTGAGTTGATCAACTACGCTGGTCGGAAGCCGTTTTTTGGCATCTCAAACCCCGCTGCAACGCCAAACGCGGCCAAGCGTTTTAAAAAATGCCAACTTTTCTGTTTGCACTTTGCGATTCCTCGTGTATACTGACTTTCGCATTTAACGGAGAGTTGTCCGAGTGGCCGAAGGAGCACGATTGGAAATCGTGTAGGCGTCAAAAGCGTCTCCAGGGTTCAAATCCCTGACTCT
Source organism: Collinsella sp. (assembly GCA_048201615.1). GTDB lineage: Bacteria > Actinomycetota > Coriobacteriia > Coriobacteriales > Coriobacteriaceae > Collinsella. The sequence continues at coordinate 406 of DBFBFY010000006.1, read as the reverse complement.
CCGCCAGTTAATTCCAAAGCAGGCCTTCGAGCCTGCTTTGTTTTTACCCCACGCGGAGGGGTGGCAGAGTGGTTGAATGCGGCGGTCTCGAAAACCGTTTGGCCTGTATAAGGTCACGAGGGTTCGAATCCCTCCTCCTCCGCCATTTTGGTTGAGAAAGCTCCCAGATCGGGGGCTTTTTTCTTTTAAGTCCCTTACAAGCAAATACGGCGGAGGAGGTGGGATTCGAACCCGCCAGGGCGCAAAGCGTAAAGAAAACGCGCCAGTGGCGCGTTTTTAGCGCAGCGCGGTCGGCGCAAGCCGACCGGATAAATTTTGAGCGGAGCTCAAAATTTGGACATCCCTCCTATTCGACCACGCCCCCATCGCGTTCAGCATCAACCCGGATCCCCAAACATGGAACCTA
>DBFBFY010000005.1:0-34592 GCA_048201615.1 Collinsella sp. | reverse complement strand
CGAACCCGGAAGCTAAGCCCCATCGCGCCGAGAGTACTGCGGGGTCAGCCCGTGGGAGGCCAGGGCGCCGCTGACCGGTGGACGGCACCGAGCCGTACGCTTGAACTTGGAAGGGGGAGGCCTCGCGGCCTCCCCCTTTTTTGCGTTTATGGGGCGTAAATGACTCTATTACACCAGACGATCTTATCGTTTTTGGTATTGAGCCTTTATTTAAAGAAGATAAATCGAATAACAAGGGCAACTGCTATGGCCACAATGATCAAAAGCAGGATTGTCAGTCGATGCCGCTTGCGTCGTTTACTTGATGAAACGAAGATTGATTTTCCCTGTTTTGGCGTTTCGAGATAGCGAGCCGAATGCGTCAAGGTTTGCTTTGGTCGAGGACCTCTTTGTTGATGAGTGGCGGATGCTTTCATCGGCTCATCACTAGCTGCGCTGTTTTTAGATAATGGTGCGTCTTTCAGATATACAGGGTCTCCCGAGGCGACGCCCATATGTTTACGCCCCGTTTGGGCATCCTCGAGTGTTTGATATCGATTTCTCGTCACATACTCGGGCTCCGGATCATTAATGGGCTCTTGCGAGATGTGGGGACGATGGAACCGTGGCGGCTGCGTGGAAGTATCTTCCCCCTGCGTCGGCATAAACATTTTGTTCTGGTTTTGGTCGTCCATGATGCCCTTTAGCTCGTTACCAACAACGTGTACGCGCTCATTGTAAGCCCCTTGTTATTTGTAGCTGGGGACATACTCGGTATTTAAGCTCTGGTTCAAAGAACCTTAACCTTCCTAAAACCTAAGTCATACGCACTTAGATATGCTTATAGTACTGGACTCAAAAAACTTTATAGTCGATGTATATATGAGCACTGGGTGGGCATATATAAGAGCGTCAAAAGAAGTCCCAGTCACCTGGAAGATGACTCGGCAGTCCTATAAAGGAGTGGTAAACATGGCAAGCATGGTTCCTTATCGTTCGGTTTTTGGCGTTCGTCCCTCTGCAAGCTCGCTGTTCGATCTGTTTGATGATATGAGCGACCTAGCGAACAGCTCGATTGCCTCTAAGGCGTTCCCCGTTGACGTTGAGGATAAGGGCGATGGCTATGAGGTCAAGGCTTATCTGACCGGCGTCGCCAAGGACGATATCGATGTCGAGCTTAACGAGGGCCGTCTGTCCATTAGCGTGAATGTCGAGGAAGACGAGGAGAACGAGGGCAAGAACTTCCTGCAGAAGGAGTTCAGCTCGTACAGCGCGACGCGTGGCGTGTATCTTAAGGACGCTTCGAGCGAGGGCCTCTCGGCTAAGTACGCTGACGGCATCCTGACCGTTACGGTTCCCAAGATCGTCGAGAAGAAGAACGTTACGAAGATCTCCATCGAATAACTTCGTTGGTGTTCTTCGCTATTAAAAGACAACAAAAGGGGCTGGGAAGCGATTCCCGGCCCTTTTTGTTGTTTAGGACAGTCTATTGAATGGTTGCCGGTTGATACTGACTCGCAGGGCGTATCGAGAGTTTTCGCGATCCTTGGAGAAGGGTTGCGGAGCTGCCGACCTCGTCATCCAGGGTTGCGGCCAGAGCTTTGGCATAGCTTTTGACGGTAAGGCTCGGACGATTGTTATCTTGGCTGATATGCATGGCAATGAGCTGTTCGGTGCGATCTGTAACAAGTTCGCGCGCGGCTTCGGCGGCTTGGCTGTTGGAGAGGTGTCCCCTTGCAGACAGGATGCGCTCCTGAAGAAAGCGGGGATATTCTCCCTCGCACAGCATGGTCACATCGTGGTTGCTTTCGAGCGCGAGGACTCGACAATCTTTGAGGGTGTTCATGGCTTGGCTCGATAGCTCTCCGGTGTCGGTGGCAAAGCCGATGGAATCATCGAGGGCGTCGAATCGATAACCGACTGGATTGATGACATCGTGTGATGTTGAGTAGGTTTGCACGTGGATGCCGGCAATGGATAGGGCGTCGCCGGGATCGAATTCCTCGACAGGCAGATGCGAAAGATTTTCTTTGTTCGAAAGAGTGCCCCTGCTGGCAAAGAGGGGGCCGTGCCAGTGCTTGCACCAGACATCGAGGCCCTTGATGTGATCGCTATGCTCATGAGTAATGAGAAGAGCCGAGACGTTGTCTGTCGAGAGCCCCAGTTCTGCCATGCGCTTTAATGTCTCGCGGCGAGACAGTCCGTCATCGACCATAATGAGCCCCTGCGGGCCCTCGATGAGTGCGCAGTTGCCTTTAGAGCCACTGCCGAGGATATGAAGGTGCAGACGAGACATAAGATTCCAAAGGATACAATGGGTGCGGACGAATAGAGGAGGAAGCGAATGCCAACGGTATCACAGCATTACGGACACCATGCCGTGCCCGGGGCAGTCGATGAGACCCGAACGAGGCAGCAGGCTGCTCCTGTCGTGCTCATGGTATCAGGCGGTGCGGACTCGACGGCACTGCTTCTTATGGCGTGTACATCAAAGTTGGATATCCAAGATGGACGCGGCGTTGCCCCCATTGCTCGCGAGCGCCTGCATGTGCTTCATGTAAATCACCATCTGCGAGGCGAGGCGTCCGACGGCGATGAGGCCTTTGTGCGCGGGCTTTGCGCGCAATATGGTTTACCGCTGTGTGTGGAGCACGCTTATTTTGATGGGGAGTCGGGAAATATCGAGGCAGCGGCGCGCGAGGTGCGCTATGCCGCGGCGCGAAGGTATGTACGCGAGCTTTGCGCCAAGACGGGGGCGCCGAGAACGGCGGCGCGCATCTGCACTGCCCATACCTCTTCGGACCGCGCGGAAACATTTTTGATGAACGCCATTAAGGGGTCGGGTCCAGCTGGGCTTTCGAGCATTCCCCGCCGAAGGAATATCGTGGTGCGTCCCTTGCTCGACTTAACTCATGGCGAGCTCGTGGGCTATCTACAGGTACATGGACAGCCGTGGCGCGAAGATGAGAGCAACGAGGATGTCTCGTATCTGCGAAACTACGTGCGCCATCGGGTGATGCCGGTGGTGGCGCAGCGTAATGCGAGCGTGTGCAAGACGATTGGCGCCGCCTGTGAGATCCTTGGTGACGAAGATGCGTTTCTATCCCAGCTGTCGGCACAGGCGTTTCGAAGCTGTTTGCGCAAAGAGGCGGCGGGCGCGCTGGTGCTCGATGCCAGGCGCCTTGCTGCGGCCGAGGTGGTAATCGCGCGGCGCATCGTGCGGCTGGCGATTAAGCGCATCGATCCGGACGCTCGTCCAGAGATGCGACATGTGGAGCGAGTTCTTTCCTGCGTTGCCGAGGGCGCCGGCTCGGTCACGCTTCCGGCGGGGATTGACGCACGCGTAGAGTTTGGCATGCTGGCGTTTAAGGCACCGGCGGCTCGTGAGGGCCTGGTCGCGGATTGGATCACCATACCCGGGCGTTTGCCGTTGGGCGGGGGACGTGTGCTGGTCGCAGAGCCGATGGCCGTTGAGCCGGGATGCGACATCGTGCGCCGCGCCCGTGAGCTTGCGGCTGCCGGAGAAGTGACGGCTTTGGTGGACGCGGCTGCCCTGGGTTTTGCCGACAGCGATAGCGAGCGAATCTTGGCGGGCTCGCGTGGCGAGATCCCTGCCGAGGCGCGATTGGCGCGCCTGTGGGTAGACGGTCCCGCACCGGGAGACGTGATGTGCCCGTTGGGGATGAGTGGCCGAAGCAAGAAGGTATCCGACTTGCTAGGTGAGGCTCGCATTCCCGTTTCTGAGCGCGCCGGCGTGCCCATGGTGAGGACGGCGCCGGGAGGTGCCGTGGTGTGGGTCGTCGGAGTTCGCACGGACGAACGCTTTAAGTGCACGGCGGCGACGCGTGTGGCCTATCTGCTTCGCGTGGTTGATGCGGATTAGCTTCTCGCACCAGCTTTTCTGTGCGGCGTTGACGGTATTCCCGCGCTGATGGTGCGCGGGCTGGAAAATATACCCCGTGCGCTGCTAGAATGTGTAGTTCGCGTCCATACGGCGGTGTGTGGGCGATTAAGCACAAGAAAGGGTTGTCATGGCTTCTCAACATCCGGATATCGAGAAGGTTCTGTTTACGCAGGAGGATATCGACGGTATCGTTTCTCGCCTGGGCGAGGAGATTACGCGCGACTACGCGGGTAAGGATCTGGTGCTGATCGCGGTCCTGCGCGGCGCTGTTGTCTTTATGGGCGACCTGATGCGCAAGATCGAGCTGCCGACCAACATCGATTTCATGGCTGTTTCGAGCTATGGCGACGGTGTGAAGTCTTCGGGCATCGTGCGTATCATTAAGGACCTGGATATCGACATCCGTGGTCGCGACGTGCTGATCGTCGAGGACATTCTGGACTCGGGCCTGACTCTCAAGTACCTGATGAAGAACCTCGAGAGCCGCAAGCCCGCCTCGCTGGAGGTCGCTGCCTTCCTGTGGAAGGACGTTGAGAACCGTACCTCGGCCATCACGCCCAAGTATGTTGGAACCCATTGCCCCGATGCCTTTGTGGTGGGCTACGGCGTCGATTATGCCGAGCGCTATCGTAACCTTCCGTATCTGGGCATTTTGAAACCGGAGGTTTATTCGTAAGATGCCCGACGACCGTAACGATAACAATTCCCAGACTCCCCGGGAGCCTAAGATCCCGGGGATGCCCGGAGGCAAGAAGCCCACGCGTACGGGCTGGCTGTATTTTCTTTTGGCTTGCGCGCTTCTGGGCTATGCCTTCTTTAATATGGGCTCCGGCTTTGCCAGCTCCAGCAATACCGTTAAGCTCGCGACGAGCGAGATGGTCAGCGCCATCAAGCAGGATCGCGTCGAAGATTTGACCTATACGGTTCAAGACGGAAGCGTGGCGGGTCATTACTGGAAGACGAAAAAGGACAAGGGCGATACGAGCGAGCTCAAGAGCTTTTCCTCGACCTATGTCGGCTCCGATTCGCTTGCCGAGCTCATGGCGGAGCACCCCGACACCAAGTATATCGTCAACACCAACGACCCCGATTTTTGGGGCGACTTGGCGATGAGCGTGCTGCCGACGATTGCCCTGATTGCCATCATGTTCTACTTTATGCGCCAGATGATGGGCGCCAATAACAGGAACATGCAGTTTGGCAAGACCAACGCCAAGACCAACGAGGCTACGCGTCCCAAGGTCAAGTTCGAGGACGTGGCCGGCGTGGACGAGGCCGTCGAGGAACTCGAGGAGATCCGCGACTTCCTGAGCGATCCGGACCGCTATCGCAAACTGGGTGCCAAGATCCCGCGCGGCGTTTTGCTGGTGGGCCCTCCGGGTACCGGTAAGACGCTGCTGGCCAAGGCCGTTGCCGGCGAGGCGGGCGTGCCGTTCTTTAGCATCTCGGGTTCTGACTTTGTTGAGATGTTCGTGGGTGTCGGCGCCAGCCGCGTGCGCGACCTCTTTAAGGAGGCCAAGGCTCAGGCTCCGTCGATCATCTTTATTGACGAGATCGATGCCGTGGGACGTCAGCGCGGAGCCGGTCTGGGTGGCGGCCACGACGAGCGCGAACAGACGCTCAACCAGCTGCTGGTCGAGATGGACGGTTTTGAGGAAAGCGAGTCGGTCATCCTGATCGCCGCGACCAACCGCCCCGATATTCTGGACCCGGCATTGCTGCGCCCCGGTCGTTTTGACCGTCAGGTCACGGTCGACCGTCCGGACGTAAAGGGCCGCGAGCAGATCTTGCGCGTGCATGCCGAGAACAAGCCGATGGACGAGGACGTTAAGTTTGAGAAGCTCGCCCAGATGACCGTTGGCTTCACTGGTGCCGATCTGGCAAATCTGCTCAACGAGTCTGCGCTGTTGGCTGCCCGCCGCCATCGTTCCGTGATCTCGATGGACGAGGTCGAGGAATCGATGGAGCGCGTGATTGCCGGACCGCAGCGCAAGGGTCGCGTGATGACCGAGGCCGAGCGCACCACGATTGCCTACCACGAGAGCGGTCACGCCCTGGTGGGTCACATCCTGGAGCACTCCGATCCGGTCCACAAGATCTCGATCGTCAGCCGCGGCCAGGCGCTGGGCTACACGCTGCAGCTTCCGCAGGAGGACCACTTCCTCAAGACCAAGAACGAGATGCTCGACGAGCTCGCCGTGTTCTTGGGCGGTCGCGTTGCCGAGGAGCTCATGTGCGATGACATCACGTCGGGCGCGAGCAACGATCTGGAGCGCGCAACCAAGATGGCGCGCGAGATGGTCACGCGCCTGGGCATGAGCGAGGAGCTGGGCACGCAAGTGTTTGGCGAGGCGCAACATCAGGTGTTCCTTGGTCGCGATTACGCCGATCACCAGGATTACTCCGAGGAGACGGCGCGCCGCATCGATATCGAGGTCCAGCGCATTATGCGTGAGGCCCATCGTCGTGCGGTCGAGATTCTGGACGCCCGTCGCGATCAGCTCGATCTGATGGCGAAGGTGCTGCTTGAGCGCGAGACCGTCGAGGGCGACGCCGTGAACGCCCTGCTCGACAACGAGTGGAATGCCTACCTTGAGCGCGAGGGCGATATCCTGGCGGCCAAGGAGGAGCGCAATGCCAAGGCGGCCGGCATGCCGACCAAGAAGCGCGTGCCTCGAATGAGCGAGGAGGAGCTGGCGGCTGATGCCGCGGCCTTTGCGCAGGCGGCCATGCAGGAGGATGCCGAAGCCGCATCCGATGATGCTGACGATGACCATGCCGTCGTCGATGCCGACACCGACGCCGACAAATAGTCTTTGTGGCGAAAGCCTCCGCGGGGAAACCTGCGGAGGCTTTTTCTTTTGAGCGATATGGGGCCGTCTGTTGATTGGGGACAGACTTAAATGAGCGTTTTCACGCATTTAAGTCTGTCCCCAATCAACATTGCTGCGGCACTTTGCTCGGCTAAAGCGTACAATAGCGCCTATGCGAAAGGGGAACAGATGATCAACGAAACTATGTATGCTCGCGGTGCGGAAAGCTCCATCATCCGTGAGATTTTTAGCTATGGCCTTGAGCGCAAGGCGCAGATCGGTGCGGAAAACGTATTCGATTTTTCGCTGGGCAATCCGAGCGTTCCGGCACCCGCTGCTGTGGCGGAGTCCATTAAGAAGGCCCTGGAGCTGCCGAGCGACCAGCTGCACGGCTACACGCCCGCACCGGGCCTGCCGCAATGTCGTGCCGCTGTGGCCGAATCGCTCAACCGCCGCTTTGGCACGAGCTATGAGGGCAAAGACGTCTTTATGACGGTGGGTGCCGCGGCTTCGCTCACCTGCGCGCTCAACGCCGTTACGAATCCGGGCGACGAGGTTATTGTTATCGCCCCGTACTTTCCGGAGTATCGCGTTTGGATTGAGAAGGCCGGCTGCACGTGTGTCGAGGCGCTTGCCAACGAGGACACATTCCAGCTGAGCGTGGATAACGTATTCAAGGCGATCACCGACAAGACGGCAGCCGTCATTATCGACTCGCCCAACAACCCGACCGGTGCCGTATATACGCGCGACACGCTGACGCGACTGGCCAATGTTCTGCGCGAGGCCAACGCTCAGCGCGATCCCGAGAATCCGATTATGCTCATCTCGGATGAGCCGTACCGCGAGATCGTGTACGGTGCCGAGGTGCCTTGGGTGCCCTCGATCTACGAGCACACCATCGTGTGCTACTCGTATTCCAAGTCGCTGTCGCTGCCGGGTGAGCGCGTGGGGTGGATCTTGGTTCCCAACACCAATCCGCAGGCTGCCCGTCTGATGCCGGCCGTTGCCGGTGCCGCCCGTACGCTGGGCTTCGTGTGCGCGCCGGCGCTCTTTCAGCGCGTAATTATCGACTGCATCGATGAGCCGAGTGACGTTGAGGCCTATGCACGCAACCGCACCGCGCTTACCGACGCACTAGCGGAGTATGGCTACACCTATGTTGAGCCGGATGGCGCGTTCTACCTATGGGTGAAAGCATTGGAGCCCGATGCGAATGCGTTTTGCGAGCGCGCAAAGAAGTATGAGTTGCTTGCGGTTCCCTCGGACAGCTTTGGTATGCCGGGTTGGTTCCGCCTGGGCTATTGCGTGAGCTACGAAACGATTGTCAATTCGCTACCCGCTTGGAAACAGTTGGCGGACGAGTATCGTTAAAAGTAAAGCGCTCTGCCTACAATGTTTTACGTGAAACGGGGTTTGGTGTTAAGCCGGACCCCGTTGTCATGGACGTTGTGTCTTTGGGATGGAGTGGTTTTACGACTATCGAAGGCTATGCGTACAATGAATATAAGCGACGGCCGTGCCAGATAAGGAGACCTGATGCCCTACCTGCTTTCTTGTGACATTCATACCCATACGATGTTCTCTGCGCATGCATATTCGACCATTGAGGAGAATGTGTACTGGGCGGCAGAGCGTGGTCTGCAGGTGCTCGGATCTGCCGACCATTTGAGCTCTATGGTTACGGCTTGCCCCAATGACCTGCGCAGTTACCAGTTCTTTATCAACCAGGATATCTGGCCGCGCATTTGGAGCGGCGTGCTGGTGCTGCGTGGTGCCGAGGCCGATATCGTTTCGCTGGACGGAAGCCTGTTTGGCGAGGACACTCCTGTCACGCTCGATATTGCCGGCGATTCGTACAGCCGTCAGCATTCGCTGTTCGATTTGGTTACGCGTAATTTGGATTATTTGGTTGCGAGCGTGCATAATCCGCAGATTGCTGAGGGCGCGACGCTGGCCCAGACGACCGAGATGTATATCAATGCCCTGGAGCACCCCAAGGTGTTCATGCTGGGTCACACGGGGCGTTCGGGCGTGCCGTTCGATATCGACGAGGTGCTGTTGGCAGCTAAGGCCAAGCACAAGATTATCGAGATCAACAACCATAGTCTTGAACACGGTGTCGACACTGAGCATTGGGCCGTATGCCGCAAGATTGCCGAGCGCTGCGCCGAGCTGGGCGTGGGCATTGGCGTGTCGACCGATGCCCACATTGGCATGGCCATTGGCAAGCTCGATCACGCGCGCAAGATGCTCGACGAGATTCACTTCCCACTGGATTTGATCGTGACGCGCGACCGCGAGACGCTGCTGTGCGAGATGGCGGCAGCCGGCGTGTGCGATCTGCGCAATGGGATGTAGCGGAGTTTATAAACCAAGCGAAGGGGGCGGCCCAGGCGGGTCGCCCCCTTTCTTGTCCTAAAAATCTGCCGGGGTTGGTTAGTGGCGCTCGAGGACCGCGACGGTCTCGGTGTGGTCGGTATGAGGGAACATGTCGACGGGCGTGATCTTGAGCAGGCGATAGCCTCCGTCGAGGAGCTGGTGCAGGTCGCGCTCTTGGGTCACGGGGTTGCAGCTGATATAGGTGATGCGGCGCGGCTTAAGTGCGCAGGCAGCTTCGAGGAACTCGGGCGTGGAGCCGGCGCGCGGCGGGTCGATGGAAAGAACGTCGACGCGTTCGTTGTTGTCGGCGGCATCCAGGATGTAGTCGGTGGCGTCGTCGGCCATAAACCAAGCGCTGCGGGTGAGGCCGTTGAGCTCGGCATTGCGACGTGCGTCGGCAATGCCCGCCGGGTTGCGCTCAACGCCGAGCAGCATAATGCCGATACCCTTGTTCTGGGCATCTTTAGCTGCGCAAAGACCGATGGTACCGCTGCCACAGTAGGCATCCATGAGCACATCGCCCTGGTGCAAATCCATGCCGTCGATAGCGAGCTGATAGAGCAGCTCGGTCTGTTGCGGGTTGGTCTGATAAAACGCGGTGGGGGAGATGTCGAATTCGCAGCCGAGCAGCTGGTCGCGCATGCATTCGGCGCCATACACGATGCGGGTTTCCTCGCCGAGGATGGCGTTGCCGGGGCGTCCGTTGATGTTTTGGGCGACGGTGACGATGCGCGGATCGAGTGCGGCGACAGCCTCAAAGAACTCCTGCGCATGCGGCAAGTCGCGCTGAGCGGTCACGAGCGTGACCATGACCTGGTCGGTACGCCAACCGCAGCGGACGACGGCATAGCGAAGCAAACCAAGATGCTTGTCCTCATTAAAGGCGGGAATATGCAGCCGCTCAGCTTCGCGTGCGATGCCGTTGAGAATCTGACGGGCGCCCGGTGCCTCGACGGGGCATTCGGGTACGGCAACGATCTTGTGCGTGCCGCGCTCAAAGAAACCGCAACGGACAGCGCCCTCCTTACCGGGAGCAAAGGGAGTGGCGGCCTTATGGCGAAAACCGCACGGCGCAGGATATTTGCCCGGGTCGCCCAGGGTGACACCCATGCCACGAATAGGATCTACAGCAATGCCCTCACGCTCACAAAGCGAAGCAAAAAGCTCCTCCATAGCAGCCTGCTTAGCTGCCAACTGCTTTTTATAAGGACGATTGAGCGCCGTGCATCCGCCACAAGCTCTCATGATGGAACAGGGAGACTTGGGATCCACAGCCTTACGCGCAGGCGAAACCGGATCTTTATGCGGACGCTTGGAGCGAGTCTGAGACGCTTTGTCTCCGCCTCGACGAGAGTCAGAACGCTTGGTCTTAGCCCTGCTCTTGGTCGATTTGCTTTTTGCAGCTTTAGAAGACTTGGATTTCGTAGAAGATTTCTCCTCCTTCGACCCCTCAACCGCCTCCACCAAAGCACGACGAGCCCTACGCTCCGCACGAGATTCTGCCATCAATAACTCCACTTATTCATGAATTAAAGCTGCAAGTATTGTACCGTGCCAAGCCAGCAGACGATATACAAGCGGTTTATTCGTGTCAGTGATAAGCCCAACGACGGTTGCCCGCCGCGTGAGGGGTGTGGGGGTTAAGTTTATCGCGAGTTCCGCACGAACAGGAGGCCACTTAATGTGGCCTCCGTCATGAGCAGGACTGTAGAGCAGGAAACTTAACCCCCACACCCCTCACGCGACGGGCAAACTCGCCTTGTGCTCTATCACGCTAAAGTGTATGATTCTGAACGTTACACGACTCACTTTACTTAACTAAAGTGCCACCAAGGGGGAATACCATGAATACCGATATGTCTCGTCGTCAGTTTGTTGGTCTAGCCGGTTCGCTCGCTACGGTTCTAGGTCTTGGCCTGGTAGGCTGCGGTGGTGGTGCCGGTAAGGGTTCCGCTGCCGGTTCTGCTGCAGCCAAGGATGTGAAGGGCGCTGCGGAGTCCAAGAAGCTCGTGGTGGGCTTTGATAAGTCCTATCCTCCGTACGGCTTTGTGGGCGACGATGGCGAGTACACCGGCTTTGATCTCGATCTGGCCAAGGCTGTTGCCGATAAGCAGGGCTGGGAGGTCAAATACGAGGCCATCGACTGGGATGCCAAGGATACGCTGCTTAACTCGGGCGCCATCAACTGCATCTGGAACGGCTTTACCATGGAGGGCCGTGAGGACGACTACACGTTCTCCGAGCCGTACATGCTCAACGAGCAGGTGCTGGTGGTCAAGAAGGATGCGGGCATCAAGGGCTGGGACGATCTTGCCGGCAAGACTGTGATTACCCAGACTGATTCCGCTGCGCAGGACGTGCTTGAGGGTGACCAGAAGGATCTGGCAGCGACGTTTGCCACGCTCGACACGATCGGCGAGTACAACACGGCCTTTATGCAGCTCGAGAGCGGCGCGGTCGATGCCGTGGCTTGCGACCTTTCGATTGCCCAGTATCAGCTTGCCGCCAAGCCCGATGCTTATACGCAGCTTGATGAGCCGCTGTCCAGCGAGCACTACGCCGTTGGCTTTAAGAAGGGCGACACCAAGTCGGCCGATGCTGTAGCCGAGTCGCTCAAGGCGCTCTACGAGGACGGCACGGTCAAGGACCTCTGCGATAAATATTCAAGCTATGGTTTGTCTTTCGATAATTGGGTGCTCAAGTAATGTCTATTCAGGTCATGATGCAGATGCTTGGCCAGGGTTTCTTGGTCAGTTTGCAGTTGTTTGTGCTGACGCTGTTGGGGTCGATTCCGCTGGGAATTCCCGTGGCGTTTATGCGCATGAGCAAAATCGCGCCGCTTCGCTGGATTGCGCGCATCTACATTTCGGTCATGCGCGGTACGCCGCTCATGCTGCAGATGTTTGCCATCTACTTTGCCCCGTACTACGTGTTTGGCATTTCGCTCACGCCCGATTCCAAGTGGACGGCGTGCGTCGTGGCGTTCATCATCAACTACGCCGGTTACTTTGCCGAGATCTATCGCTCGGGCTTGCAGTCCATTCCGCGCGGTCAATACGAGGCCGCCGAGGTGCTGGGCTATTCGCGCGTGCAGACGTTTCTGTATATCGTGATGCCGCAGGTCGCCAAGCGTATTCTGCCGGCGATGGGCAACGAGATTATCACGCTGGTCAAGGACACGTCGCTGGCGTTTGCCATTGGCGTGGGTGAGATGTTCTCGACGGCCAAGGCGCTGGTCGCCTCGCAGGTGAGTATGGTGCCGTTTGCGATCGCGGCGCTGATTTACTGGGTCTTTAACTTTGTGGTCGAGATGCTGCTGGGCGCCGCCGAAAAGAAGCTGGACTATTATCATGACTAACTCAGTGATGAAAATCGAAAACGCACGTAAGGCGTTTGGCGGCAATGAGGTGCTCAAGGATATCTCGCTTGAGGTGAAGCGTGGCGAGGTCGTGGCGATTATCGGGCCTTCGGGTGGCGGCAAGTCCACGCTGCTGCGGTGTGCCACACTGCTCGAGACACTCGACGGAGGCTCGCTCTCGTTTGGTGACCTTGCCGTTGCGACGGATGCGGGTTCGGGCGCGGTCTATGCGAAGGGCGATGTGCCCAAGCAGGCGCGCTCGCGATTCGGTCTGGTGTTCCAAAATTACAACCTGTTCCCGCACTATACCGTGATGAAAAACATCATCGACGCGCCGATCCGCGTGCTTAAGCGCCCGCGCGAGCAGGCGGAAGCTCGTGCGGGCGAGTTGATCGCGCAGATGGGGCTTACGGGCAACGAGAACAAGGTGCCATGTGAGCTTTCGGGTGGCCAGCAACAGCGTGTGAGTATCGCCCGCGCCTTGGCGCTCGATCCGGAGATCCTGTTCTTTGACGAGCCGACCTCGGCACTCGATCCCGAGCTGACGGCCGAGGTGCTGCGTGTCATTAAAGACCTTGCCGCGCAGAATATGACGATGGTAATCGTGACCCACGCGATGCAGTTTGCGCGCGATGTTGCCGACCGCGTGGTCTTTATGGATGGCGGCCGCATTGTCGAGGAGGGCCCTGCCGAGCAGGTCATCGACCATCCGCGTGAGCAGCGCACCCGTGAGTTCTTGAGCCGTATCGAGGGATAGGCTCAGGTATTTACTCAACTATTAATTGAGGCGAAGCCGTCGCAGGTCTTACGGTCTGTGGCGGCTTTTTGTTTGCATCGACGGGGTTCAATAATCGCCTCACAAGCTTGTCTCTTCCTCTCGCCGCCTGTATTCATACGTGCGCCGAAAGGTATGCATGGACGGCCGCCCGTGAGGGTAGGGTGGTGGCATAGGACATTTGGAGGGTGAGTCGGCTCGGTTGCCGACCATGCTGCTCCCGGGATGGCACCGACCGCGAACTCTCCCCGTTGGCGTCGCGCATTGCGCGCGGCCCTGCAAGGAGGTCATCATGGGTGCTCCCAAGACCGGCAATGTAAGGAACGTGGTGCTCGTAGGCCAAGGCGGGGTGGGCAAGACTTCACTCGCCGAGGCCATGCTCCACCTTTCCGGCAAGACCGCCCGCCTGGGCGGCCACGACGGTACCAAGCCCACGCTCGACTATGACCCTGAAGAGGTCAAGCGTTCATTCTCCATCTCGACGACCATCGCGCCGATCGACTGGAAGGGCGCGCGCATCAATGTGCTCGATGCCCCGTGCTACCCCGATTTTATCGGCGACGCCTTTGCCGCGATGAGTGTTTGCGAGACGGCTCTGTTTGTGGTCGACGCCGAGGCCGGCCCGCAGCCTACGACGGTTAAGCTCTGGTATGCCGCCGAGGACCTGCGCCTGGCGCGTGCGGTGTTCGTAAACCGCCTGTCGCGCTCCGAGGCCAGCTTTGCGACCACGATGGGCCTGCTGCAGGAGCGCTTTGGCACGCGCCTGGGCGCCGTGACCCTTCCCTGGGGCGAGGGCGAGGACTTTGACGGCATCATCGACCTGGTGCGCATGAAGGCGCGCCATTGCAACGGCACCGAAGCCGTTGAGTCGGAGATTCCCGAGGAGTATCGTGCCCAGGCCGAGGAAGCCCATGACCATCTGTGCGAGCTGGTGGCCGAGGCTGACGATGAGCTGATGATGAAGTACCTGGAAGGCGAGGAGACGCTGACGCAGGAGGAGCTTGAAGGCCTGCTGTCGAAGGCGATCGCCGAGCGCATCTTTGTGCCGGTCTTTGCGGGCGATTGCATTAAGGAGCAGGGCGTCAACTCGCTGATGGACGACATCGCCACATACTTCCCGGCGCCGACGGACTACGGCGAGATGCCGCTCATCGACGGTGATTCGCTCAAGATTTCGAGCGACGATGACCGTCCGGTGGCGTTTGTGTTTAAGACGCTGGCCGATCCGCAGCAGGGTCGCATCAGCTTTATCAAGGTGCTGACGGGTACGCTTGAGCCGGGTCTTGAGCTGATCAACGCGCGTACCCGCAAGAGCGATCGTCTGGCTCACCTGTATGTGATGTGCGGCCGCGACATGACCGAGGTCGGTCACGCCTATGCCGGCGACATCATCGTGGCGCCCAAGCTGGCGGCCGAGACGGGCGATACGCTCTCCATTACCGGTAAGGTCGAGGCTGCGGCGTTTAAGTTCCCCAACTCTCAGTACCGCATCGCCATCGAGTCCGAGAATCGCGGGGACGAAGAGAAGCTCTACACGTTTATCGAGAAGGCCTGTAAGGCCGATCCGACTATGAGCATCGACCGCGACGAGGAGACCGGCCAGACCATCATCTCCGCCGTGGGTGAGGCGCAGGTTTCGGTGTTGCTCAATCGCCTTGAGGATCGCACCAAGGTCGTGGCCAAAAGCGTGCCGATTCGCATCCCGTATCGCGAGACCATTCGCCGCACGGCGAGTGCCCAGGGCCGCCACAAGAAGCAGACTGGCGGTGCCGGTCAGTATGGCGACTGCTGGCTGCGCGTTGAGCCGCTCATTGGGCCCGACGGTACGAGCGACGGCTATGAGTTTGTTGACGAGGTCGTGGGTGGTCGCATCCCGCGCTCGCTCATCCCCGCCGTGGACAAGGGCGTCCAGGAGACCATGAAGGACGGTATTATTGCCGGCTATCCGCTCACGGGCATTCGCGTGGCTGTGTACGACGGCTCGTATCACAGCGTCGACTCCAACGAGATGGCGTTCCGCGCGGCGGCTCGCATCGGCCTGCGCAAGGCATGTGCCGATGCCGACCCGGTGGTGCTGGAGCCCATCGAGGAAATCACGGTGACTATTCCCGAGAGCTACGCCGGCGCCGTGATGGGCGACATCTCGGCCTCGCGCGGTCGCGTGACGGGTATGGAGACCGATGAGCGCGGCGACACCGTGGTCATTGCCCAGGCGCCGCTGGCAGAGCTGACGGATTATTCGACGCGCCTGCGCTCTATCACGCGCGGCACGGGTGACTTTACCATGAAGCCCGCAGGCTATGAGCAGGTGCCTTATGACGTTCAGGCCAAGCTGGTCGAGCGCCATGAGGAGGGCCGCGCCAAGTAGCGTGTGGCGTTGCCTGCAATGTGGACGCTGACGAAAAGGCCGCCCTGGGTAATCCAGGGCGGCCTTTTTTGATCCCATGGGGACGGAGGAAAACGAATCATTTTTGGGTTACGGGCGGTGCGGTCGGCACTAGTCTCCGGATGCCTGGTTGCGGCCGGTGGCGTAGTCGATCTGCACGTGCGGCTGCAGGTTGTAGCAATACACGTGGAAGCAGAGGGTCTTGCCGTGGTCCTCGACCGATTGCGCCTCAAGGCGCACGCCGCGGCAGACAAGTTCCTCTTCGTTATACATGGGTGTGACGCGATAGAGCACGTGGTTGCCCGTCTCGCGGATGTAGCCGAGAATCTGCTCCTCAAACGGCAGCATGCCTGTCTCGTTGAGATAACGCGTGCCGGTGAGGAGATTCTTGCGGTTGGCGTTTTCGCCGCAGAGCGACCAGGCGATGAGATGGCAGCGGTTGTAGAGGCTCTGGCCCGGAATAAAGTCGTAGCGCTGCTGGCGCCATCCAGCGGGATGGATACGCGAGATATCGCCGCGCTCGCCTTGACCGAGTGATTCGGCGCCCACGCAGGCGAGCGCTTTGCGGGTGCGGCCCAGGCTGTCAAGCTTGGAGAACTTCTTAAAGCAACCCTCTTCTGTAGCGCGCTCGTATTCATCGAGCGTGAATGATGGTGTGCCGAGCGGGTGCGTGCTGTCGGCGCGCAGGGCAACGTAGGGGTTGCCGGCGTAGTCGGGAATGCTGCTGAGATAAACACCGCGGGCGCGGTTGAGGTCGGGATTTTCGACCTCGTCGATGGGGATGGCGGCACTGTCCGCGGAAACGTCGTCATCGGTGTCGGTTGCGGCGGAATCGGAACCATCGTCAGGGTCCTGGCCGTTTTGAGGGTCCGGGGAGCTCGCCGTTCCCGATTCGAGCCGAGCGACCAGGCCCGCCTCGTCGTCGGTGCGGCTGGGACTCTCGTTTTGTTTTTCGGCCAGAGCCGCCGCCTGCTCATCGCTTTGCGGCGACAGCAGCTTGGGCGCTCCGTCGAGCGATCCCGTAAACAGCGCAAACCCCAGCACCACGGCGGTGCCGATGGAAAGTACTTGCTTGTAGGTGGACTTGCGCGACATTGAGGCTCCTGGATGGACGGTTGGGAATCTACCAGTCTAGCAGGAGCCGACAGGGGCCGCTCCACCGAACAAATACTCAAGATTTGGGACAAACGCTACGGATTCATTTGCCTCATATGGAGCTGCGGCGGTTGTGAATGTGGGGCCATTCGGCGTTTCCCCAGATAAAACCCGCCAAAATAAACCTGTCCCTTATTGGCGGGTCAGTTAACGCAGTGCAGGTTGAGCATATGCGAGCGAGCGGTCTCCGGGTGCGGTAAGGTGACGTGAAACAAGCGGGCGCTGACCTTTTGGTCGCGCCCGTGAAGTTGAACGTCAGATTGCCGTGTCCGGAGCCCGCGCAGCGCCGAGCAGTTACGCCGTTTGTAAAACGGCGTAACCTAAAGGTTCATGTTGCCGTGAATGTAGGGGGTGACCTCGGGGGAGATATGGTCGCAGCCCAGCTCGCGCAGCGCGGACTCGATGGCGGCGGGCAGCAGGGTCTTGCCCTTGTCGTCGACGGCGGCACCGCCGAGGGTGGCAATCTTGGCGACATCTGCGGGTGCGGCCTCGATATGCATGCAGCCGCCGACCAAGCGCGCGCGTACCTGTGCCAGATCAAGATCGTGCAGGTAATCCTCGCAGGCGCGGATTAAATCGACTTTCTCGCGCGTAAGCTCCTCGCCCGTGGGGACGCGGGTGGCAAGACATGCTCCCGCCGGTAGGTTCCAAACGGGATAGCCCCATGCGCGCAGCAGCTCGCGCTCTTCGTCCTTGGTAAAGCCGACCTCCATAAGGGGTGAGCGTACGCCGAGCTCTTCTGCCGCGCGCATGCCGGGGCGGTAGTCACCGCGATCGCTTGCATTGCTGCCATCGATGACGGTGGGAAAGCCGAGCGACTTGGCGTGGTTGACGATGGCGGTAAAGCCGGCGTGCTTGCAGTGGTAGCAGCGATTAGCATCGTTGCAGGCTACTTGGGGGAGCTGCAGCTGATCCACCGAAAGATTGAGCACGGGGAGCTTAAAATGTGCCCCTTCATTGGCTTGTCCATCAACGGACCGCTCAAACGAAGCCTGCTCGGGCGTGCCGATGAGCGGCGTGGTGAGATGGACGAGGAGGGTATTGGTAGGCATGATGCGGGCGCATACGGCGGCCAAAAAGCTGCTGTCAACGCCGCCGGAAAACCCGATAGCCACGCGCCCGTATGCCAAAAGCAGCTGTTCGAGCGCCGATAGCTTGTCTTGAAGCTCCTCTGCGGGTGCCGTGGTGTCTAAAATCATGAAACGATCCTTATCGTTGAGTACTCGATCGAAAACTATAATCCTAATGCGTTACTTGCCATAAGACTCCTATCTGTGTAACGAAAGCGCAATATGGCATATACGTTATATACAAGTTGCCAAATGCGGTAGAGTTGCAGCAACGCGACAGCGAGAGTCGATGGGGGACCGATATGATCAAGGCTGTTATTTTTGACATGGATGGAACGCTGGTCGATACCGAGCGTTTGGGGATTAAGGCCTGGAAGGCAGGCGCCGCTGAGCTGGGGCTCGCGATTGATGAAGCGCTGATCCATCAGTTTATCGGCCGCACGCTGCCCGATGTTATGGACATCCTCGATAAGCATTATGGCAGCCACGAAACCACCGAGGCGATCTATCGTCGCCACAAGGAGATTCGCGACGAGATGGTCAAGACCGAACTGGAGCTTAAGGCCGGCGCCGCCGAGTGCCTAGACGAGTTGCTAGCTGCGGGCTATCACGTGGGCCTAGCGACGTCGTCGCGCCTCGTTACGGCCGAGCGCAACCTTAAGATGGTCGGTCTTTTTGACAAGTTTGAAACGGTAACGTGTGGCGAGGACGTCGTGCACGGCAAGCCCGACCCCGAGATGTATCTGCTCGCCTGCGAGCGTGCGGGCTTTGCCCCCGAGGAGTGCGCCGTGGTCGAGGATTCGCGCAATGGTTGCGTCTCGGGCATCACGGCCGGCTGCCACGTCTTTGCCGTCCCCGATATTGTGCCGCTGCCGCAGGACGTGGTGGATGGCTGCGAGGCCGTGCTCGATACGTTGTTCGACCTGGCGGCGGCAATCAAGACTGTGCGCTAGAAAATTGCGGCGTTGAAACGAGCGATTGCTCACGTTTGCGCTTAAGCAAAAGGGGTCCGGCAATGGTCGGGCCCCTTTTGCTTAAGCGGCGACTTAGCATACTCGCGGGCGTGCTATAGATACGCACCGAGGTTGATGGCCGTGGCGTCGGTCTGGCTGCTTGCCTGGGTGCTGGCGCGTTCCAGTAGGAACGGACGTACCAGTTCTTGGCGGTTGATATCCTCGGCGGCGACTGCGGTGACGGTACGCGCTGCGGAGCCGACACGGATATGCTTGATCTTTGCCGGGGCCTTGTTCTCGATTTGCTCCATCAGCAGTTGGACACCCTTGCGGCCAATCTCGTAGCCCGGGGGCGCTACCGTAGTGAGCGGGACCGATCCGCTCCAAGCGAGCGGGTTGCCATCGCAGCCTGCTACGCGTACTTGCCCGGGGACAGAGATGCCCTTGTCGACCAGTGCCGAAACGACGCCCGAGGCCAACACATCGGTCAGGCCGACGACAAAATCGGGACGTTCGTCCGCGGGGCGCTCGGCGATTTGGGCACCGATGCCGTAGCCGTCGGCAGCGGTATTCCATTCGCCGGCGTCGATGACTTCGATCTTGATATCGGGGTGCAGGGCGAGCGCCTTATGAATGCCAAGGACGCGCAGGGTGAGTTGCATAAATGCTGCTCGGCCGACGACGACAATATGGTGCGCGCCGCGGGCGATGGCAAGTTCGGCAATGATGCGACCCTGGGCCTCATTGTCGGCCGCTACGTAGTAGCCGGGCTCGGAGCAATGGATGTCCAGATGGACGATCGGCACGGGCATCTTGGTCATGGCGGGGTGCCAGTCGGGGGATGCCATGGGCTGAACCATGACGCCGGACATCTGGGTGCCCATAAAGTAGCGCAGGTAATGATCCTCGAGAATATCGTCGTTATCGGCGTTGGCGATGAGCAAGTCGTAGCCGTGCTTGCGGGCCTCGTTGTGGGCGCCGCTGGCGATTTGGAGCGAAAAGCCGTGATCGAGACGGGGGAGCACCAGGCCAAAGGACTTGGTGGCGCCGCCCGCGAGCTGACGGGCGCTTTGGTTGGGCAGGTAGCCAAGGCGATTGATGGTCTCGTTGATGAGCTTGAGGGTCTCGGGGCGCAGCTTTTCGGGGTGGTTGAGCGCGTTGGAAACCGTGCCCAACGAAACCCCGGCCTCGCGCGCGACGTCGCTGATTTTTACCTTTGCCATAGCGGCCCCTTTGATGCGTTTCAAGTACAAGCCAGATTGTAGCATCCCAAACCTACCAAAAAGGGACAGGTTTATTTTGGCAGGTTTATCTGGGGAAACGCCGTTGCCAGCGCGACCACCACGAAGGGGGCAGGTACCTTTGTGGTGGTTTGGACCGGCTGGACGTGTGTGCATCGAGTGGTATCTAAGTTGAGATACCACTTCTGGTATATCAGCTTGCGTTTGCGTGAGTACAATACTCGAACGTTATGCGTCTCAGCGCCCCCTGTGCGTGGACGTTTTGCAGTCAAGCGGACGAAGGGATTTATCCTATGTGCGGAATTGTCGGCTACACCGGCTCTGATATTGCAAAGAACATCCTGGTCACGGGCCTCAAGCGTATGGAGTATCGCGGCTATGACTCCTCGGGCGTCGCGCTCGAGGTGGTCGAGGGCGCCGCGGCGCACCTCGATGTCATCCGCCGCGTGGGTAAGGTCGCGGGCTTGGAGAGCGAGCTTTCCAATATCGACAGCGACGCTACCTGCGGTATCGGCCACACCCGTTGGGCCACCCACGGCAAGCCCTCCGTCGTTAACGCTCACCCCCACACCAGCTGCGACGGTCGTATCGCCATCGTCCACAACGGCATCATCGAGAACTTCGCCGAGCTGCGCGAAGAGCTGGAGGGCCGCGGCCACCACTTTAAGAGCGAGACCGATACCGAGGTCTTCGCGCATCTGATCGAAGAGGCTTATGCCGAGACGCACGACCTGATGGCCTCCGTGCGCGAGGCTTGCACCCACGTGGTCGGTGCCTATGGTCTGGCCGCCGTGTGCGCTGACGAGCCCGGCGTGATCGCCGTGGCCCGCAAGGATTCCCCGATCGTGGTCGGCGCGGGCGAGACCGGCGCCTATGTCGCCTCCGACGTCATCGCGCTCATCGACGCAACCCGCGACGTCGTGGTGCTCGAGGACGGTCAGTTTGCCAAGCTCACGCCCGCAGGCGTCGAGTACACCGACGAGGCCGGCAACGTTATCGAGCCCAAGGTCACCCACATCGACTGGGACCTGGACATGGCAGAAAAGGGCGGTTATCCCGACTTTATGCTCAAGGAGATTCACGAGCAGCCGCGCGTCGTGCGCGACACGCTGGTCGGTCGTATGACGCCGGCCGGCGAGCTCGACATCGACGAGCTGGGCCTTTCGCTCGAGGAGCTCAACGACATCGACCGCGTCTACGTGATCGCTTGCGGCACCAGCTATCACGCTGGCCTCATTGCTAAGAATCTCATCGAGGGCTGGGCTCGCATCCCCACCGAGGTGGAGGCGGCCAGCGAGTTCCGTTATCGCAATCCCATCATCACGCCGACGACGCTCGTCGTGGCCGTGTCCCAGTCGGGCGAGACGGCCGATACCCTTGCCGCCATTCGAGACGCGCGCATTAAGGGTGCCAAGGTCTTCGGCATCACCAACGTGGTGGGCAGCCCCGTGGCGCGTGAGAGTGACGGCGTCATCTACACCAAGGCCAACAAGGAGATCGCGGTCGCCTCGACCAAGAGCTTCATCGGCCAGGTCGTGAGCCTCACGCTGCTGGCTTTGCTGTTGGCGCAGGTCAAGTACCGTCTGACCACCAAGCAGGCGCGCATGCTGTTCCGCGAGCTTTCCGATACGGCCGAGCAGATCCAGTGGATTTTGGATACCCAAACCGAGGCCGTGCATGAGGCCGCCCTGCTGTGCAAGGACGCGCAGTCCGCACTGTTCGTGGGTCGCGGCATGGGCGCCGCTATTTCCTACGAAGGTGCGCTCAAGCTCAAGGAGGTCAGCTACCTGCACGCCGAGGCCTACGCCGCCGGCGAGATGAAGCACGGCCCCATTGCCCTGATCGACCCGGGCTTCCCTGTCATCGCTGTGGCCACCAAGAGTGCCACCTACGACAAGACCGTGTCGAACCTCATGGAGTGCAAGGCGCGCGGCGCCAAGGTCATCGTCGTTGCCACCGAGGGCGACGAGGAGATCAACAAGATCGCCGACTGCATCATCCGCGTGCCGGCAGTCCGCGACGTGTTCAGCCCCATCACGGCGAGCGTCCCGCTGCAGCTGCTCGCCCGCGAGGTCGCCATCCTGCGCGGCTGCGACGTCGACCAGCCCCGTAACCTGGCCAAGAGCGTCACGGTAGAGTAGTTGGTTCCGCCGTTCTAGCAGCTAAGGCCCGGCTCCGCATCAAGACGGAGCCGGGCCTTTTCTGCATTTGACCAGATAAAACCTACCAAAATGAACCTGTCCCTTTTTGGCAGGTTAGCGGAGCTTGCTGGTCTCGAAGTACTCGGGGAACTGGTCCAGAACCTCGGTCTGGTTGCGGAACATCATATGCAGGTGCTTGCTGACCAAAAAGCTCGCTTCGATGGGGTCGCGACCGGCGATAGCGCGGCGAATCTGCTTGTGCTCGTTCACGATGTCCTGATTGTCGAGAACCTGCGTGGCGGCGCGCAGCCAGCGGAAGCGCTCCAGGTCGGCATTGGTCTCTTCGAGCCACGACCACACGGTGCTGCGACATGCGATGCTAAAAATCATGTGATGCATGAGGTTGTCGCTCAAAAAGAAGCCGATGCGATCCTCTTCGGCCATGGCCTTTTCCTGCAGCGCGATGGCGCGGTCGAGCTGCTCGATGCCGGCCGACGTGGCGCGCGCACAGCACTCCACAATCACCTGCTTTTCCAGATGCTCGCGGATGTAGCAGGCACTCTCGGCAAGGGTGAGGTTGATGGGTGAGACGTAGGTGCCGCTCTGGGGCACGGTGCGCACCAGGCCTTCCTGCGCCAAGCGAACCAAAGCCTCGCGCACAGGGGTGCGCCCCATATCCAGGTCGTCGCAAAGTTGCTTGACGCCCAGCTTTTCGCCCGGCTTGTAGTCCAGGTAGACGATTTTGCGTCGAATGGTGTGGTAGGACTGGTCCTGTAGGCTCGTTTCCTGCTCGCCGACGTGCATCGATTCTTCCATAGCGCCTCGCAACTGTTCTATCAAACTCATATGTCAGTTGTTAATTATGCCGCGAATCAGCTCTCCGCGGTGGGCAATTCGGCTGTTGCCTGAGAACTATTGCGGCATCTTAGTCTGTGTTTGCGCAAGGCTGCGCTCAATGTTGCCGTATCATAAGCCGTCGCAAACGTGAAATAGAAAGAAGGAATCCCATATGCAACTGGCAAATATCGTACGCGAGCGCTGGAAAGGCGTTTTGTTCTGCCTGATCATCGCCATTCCCGCGACGTTGCTCGGCAAACAAATTGAGGTGGTCGGCGGTCCGGTATTTGCCATCCTCTTTGGCATGGTCCTGGCGCTCGTCTTTCCCAGGAAGCGTCGCGAACAGCTCGCCGCCGGCGTCACCTATACGTCCAAAAAAGTCTTGCAGTACGCGGTTATCCTGCTTGGCTTTGGCATGAACCTCTCCCAGATTCTGTCCAAGGGCGCCCAGTCGCTACCGATTATCGTGGCGACAATCTCGACCTCGCTTGTCATCGCCTTTGTGCTCTGCCGCGTTATGAACGTGCCGGGTAAGATCGCGACGCTTGTGGGTGTGGGTTCGTCGATTTGCGGCGGTTCTGCTATCGCCGCGACCGCACCCGTCATCGATGCCGACGATCGCGAGATTGCCCAGGCCATTTCGGTCATCTTCCTGTTTAACGTTATCGCGGCGCTCGTGTTTCCAACGCTCGGCGGTATGCTCGGGCTGACCAACGAGGGCTTTGGCCTGTTTGCCGGCACCGCCATCAACGACACCTCGTCCGTAACGGCTGCGGCGAGCGCCTGGGACAGCATGCATCCCGGCGCCAATGTGCTCGAGAGCGCCACGGTGGTCAAGCTCACCAGGACGCTGGCCATTATTCCCATCACGTTGGTCCTCGCATGCTGGCAGATGCATCTGGCGCGCAAGGCCGGCGGTGACGCCAAAAGCACGTTCTCCCTTAAACGCGCGTTTCCCATGTTTGTGCTGTTTTTTGTGCTGGCGAGCGTGATCACTACGGTGCTTCAGCTTCCTGCATCCATTACGGCGCCCATCAAGGAGCTGTCGAAGTTCTTTATTGTGATGGCCATGGCGGCTATTGGTTTTAATACCGATATCGTCGAGCTGGTCAAAAAGGGCGGCAAGCCCATCGCGCTGGGCTTTTGCTGCTGGATTGGCATTGCGTGCATGAGTTTGCGAATGCAACACGTACTGGGAATCTGGTAGAGAAGTAGCTTATTTGCGTGCTGCGTGTTGGTTGCTGGTGAGCGCAAGCCTGCGGTGGAGCGATAGGAGCTCTTGCGGGTATGGCTTGTCCGCAGGTTTATAAGTCCCGAAGAGCTCTTATCGCCCCGCCAGGATGGCGATGCGGGGCAACACCTATACTTGCAGGATGACGCTTTCTGCCCTATAGTGTTTGGTGAGCAATATCGTTCAATTTTGAAACACTCGGTCGTGCGACCGTCGGCGGTTGCACGTCGCTGCGGACAGGGGCAAATCATGGATAGCGATGCCAAGCTGAACATCTTGACCGATGCCCTAGCTGCTGCCGGGGCCTCGGCATTGGCAATCGATGCGCGTGGGGACGTCGCGATCTCTACCATGAATGGCGCGGCGCTTGAGCGGGATGTGGCGGCTTTTGTCGCTGAGCGTCTCGACCGTATAGGAGACGGCGCGCGTCTGGTTATGGGGCGTGAGGGTACGCGCCTGAGCCTGACCGTTCGCCCCACCGACAAAGAGGGCGGGGGGCTTTGGGTCGTCGTGGTCCGCGAGGTGCGCGGCGCCGCGGCGCATGCGGGCATCGAGTGGCTCAACGCCGACGAGGTTGAGGCCCGCTACGAATCGAGCGCGTACGGCATCGTTGAGGGTGCCGCTGCGGTAGCTGCACCGGTTGCCGAGAGCTACGCGCGCGGTGTGCCCCTTATGCTCGAGGGTGAGCTGGGAGCGGGTCAGGTTGAGATCGCCAAGCGCCTCTATCTGGACGGTCCTTTTGCCGATCAGCCCTTTGTTTCCGTCGCGCTCGATGAACTCACCGATCGCGGTTGGCGCCATGTGCTCAAAAGCACCGAATCGCCGTTGTTCCAAACGGGGCTGACCCTTTGCATTGAGGGCTGGAACGCGGTTGGCCCCCAGCGCCTCCGCGAGCTGGTCTCCACGATGGCCGACACCGCGTTGGCGACGCGCTGCCATGTGGTGCTGACGGCGAATGACATGCCGGGCGGCAGCGAAAGTGATCAAGCCGCCTTTGTGACCGAGCGCTTCGCCTGTGCGGTGAGCGTGGCGCCGGCAATCGCCGAGCAGGGAGCCGCGTCGACGAAGGTTGCGCGCTATTTGGAATATCTCGCTGACGCATTTGGGACGGCAGCGCCCACGCTGTCTTCCGCGGCGACGAAGACGCTCGATGCTTACCGCTGGCCGCGCAATTATCTGCAGCTCCGCGAGGTCTCGGAACGACTGTATATATTGGTGGGGGCGGGCGCGGTGGACCGCGCTGTGGCGGAGGAAGTGCTCGCCCAAGAGGACGTGATTAAGACCGCAGCCTTTGGCGCCCCGACGCTCGAAAGCGACCTGTATATCCTGCGACCGCTGGCCGATACCGAGCGAGATATCGCGCATCTGGTTGTAGATCATCTCCACGGCAACCGAACCCGTGCGGCGGAGGTACTGGGCATAAGCCGTACAACGCTGTGGCGCTTGCTGAAGGACGATGACCGTTGAGCGAGGCGCCCGTGACCGCGCGCGACGCGTGTGCTACAGTCCAAAGCGTTATTGTTTCGATTTGGTTACGGCGTGCGAGGGCATATGGCTGAGACTTCAAAACCGAGCCGCAGAAGGCGGAGTGCCGCGCCGGTCAACCGACGCACGACATCGGTGACGTGGGGTAAACACGCCTCGGGGTTTGATGGCTCGTTCAAGCGCACTAAATACGGCTATCCTTCGGCAAGCGCCCGCTTGGCAATGCAGGCAGAGTCCTCGCTGTGGGGCCGCAAACGCGTGGTGGGCTCAAAGCTCAAGCACGACGGAACGCTCGGCTACATCAGCCGCGGGGCGGCTCGCCGCAGCGGGCTCAATCCCGCCGGCTGGCATCGCTACGTGCCGATCGTGGCCGCCGTTGCAGTGATCGTCATCGCACTCGCTGCGCTTGGCTATGCCGGCGGTGGCGCCAACTTGGACGCAGTGTTTAAATCGCCCGAGCTCGCGCATGCAGGCACAGAAGTTGTCGAGGGCGCTCAGACCCAGACGGGCGTCGCACCCCAGCGCGGCATCGTCGCGGCGGCCTCCACCATCGCAGATGCTCAAAAGGACGAGGACGAACAAGGCGACGACGTCGATGCGAATCAGACGAGCGAAACGGCAACAACTCCATCGGCGGGATAAGTTGCGAGTGGGGTAGCTAAAATAGCCCCGTCCCAAATTAGCCACCCCGCTGACGCTCCTGGGTTACCTTACGTAGATGATGTTGTCGCGGCGCGGCTTTGCCTCGGGTAGCGTGTCCTCGGCGTAGCCAAGAATGCAGTTACCGACACCGCGCAGGCTGCCGTCGGCGGGCAGGCCCCAGCTGGCCAGCAGCTCCAGGCCCTCGGGCGAGTCAAAGACCTCATGCGCGCGGTGAATCCAGCACGAATCGACACCCAGTGCATAGGCGGCGTTGAGCAGGTTGCCCATGGCGAGCGAGCCGTCTTCCAGATGTGTGGGCACGCTGCGGTCAACCAGCACCACCACAACGGTCTTGGCGCCATAGAAGGGGTCTCCGTTGCTGCCCATGACCTGGGCGTTGAGCCGTGAGAGACGCTCGACGGTCGCGGGGTCGGTGACGGCGACAAACGTCACCGGCTGGCGACCCATGCCGCTCGGTGCATATTGGCCGGCTTCGATAATACGCGCAAGCTTTTCGGCCTCGACGGGACGATCGCTGTAGTTGCGGCAGCTGCGACGGTGAATGAGCGCTTCGATAGTCTCCATGGTGTCTCCTTGCGGTGGCGTTGCAGATGCCCCGTTCATACCCGTCGGGCTTAAACGATAGACGGTCAATTGCCCGGCCAAAAGGATAGATTCCAATTGGGAAAGTAGGTTTGCATAAAAGTACCTTCAGAATGTGACAAACAAATGGGATGGTTAAACGTTTTATCCCGTCTACCCTGCGGTTTTTTACCACTTGCCTAAATGACGAACGCATAACCTTTGATAAAGGTTTTACTAAAGGAGTACCAACGTTTATCAATGCGCCGTGGTGGCGCCGGGCCAGGAGGTAACATCATGTTCCAGGCTGGAGATGTCGTCGAGACCGATTTCGAAGGATTTCTGAAGCTGCTGCGTTCCAAGACGCGCGCTTTCGTGTCGATCAACGATCACGAGTACTACATCACGCACACCGATGGCTATTGGCGTGTTCAGGATTGCGAGGCCCTCAACGACAAGGGCCACTTTACTGACTGCTCCGAGCTGGTCAACACGGTCTGCGAGGTCGTCGAGCTGCCGTGGATTGCCGGCAAGAGCCTGCATGACAGCTTCTCGGGTGCTACGGTCTATGAGGCCGTCGCTGCTTAACAGCCAACACTCGATATTCTCTCGCAACCGCCGGCGCCGCCCCCGCGCCGGCGGTCTTTTTTGTCGATATGCTTATGTAGAGCCGACCATAAACAACGAGCTTGTTGACGATAGTCAAAACTCGGACTAATGTAGAGATATTAATTGGTCAAAACTCGGACTATCGAATGGTGGGAGAGATGAATAGTGCAGTTAGCCCGGTCGATTTCGACCGGATGCTCAACGGGCTTGACCGTATCTATTCGGAGTTCGCGCGCGCCTGCGGTCTTTCGGACTGCGCCTACTGGATGCTCGTCGACACGAGTGCGGCGGGCGGAAGCGTTGCCGTGAGTCGGCTGACGAGTGAATGGTTCTACAGCAAACAGACCATCAATTCGGCGATCAAGACGCTTAGGGCGCGAGGGCTTGCGACGTTGGAGTTTGCCGAAGGTAGTCGTAAGAACAAGGTTGTGCGACTGACCGAAGAAGGCGTGCGGTTTGCCAAGCGCTACGCGTTGCCAGCGCAAAAAGCCGAGCAACAGGCATTCGAGGCGCTCGAGCCGTGGGAACAGCGCGAGATCATGCGCTTGGTCGGTAAGTTCTCCCATGTTCTTAACGAAGAGTGCGAGGCATTTAAACGGCAAGTGGCCGCTGAGAACGAGGCTGACGATAAGAGCGAAGGGGAGACATGCGACTCTTAATGAGGTTTATGAGGCCGTATCGCGGGCTGATTGCGGTGACGCTGTTTGCGGTGCTGATAGATAACGTCGGTACGCTGTTGGTTCCCACGATGCTGGCGAACATGGTCAACACCGGTATTACCACGGGCGATATCGACTATATTTTACGCAACGGCCTGTACATGCTTATCGCGACCGGCATGGCCAGCGGCGGCACGGTGCTGGGCTGCTATCTTTCGGCGCGCCTGGCCGCCAACGTGGCCTGCGATATCCGCAATGCCGTGTACGACAAGTCGCTCGAACTCGCGGCTAGCGACTTTGAGCGCTTTGGCACGGGTTCGATGATCACACGCTCGCTCAACGACATCAACGTGATTCAGCAAGCTGTCCTTCAGACGATTCAGTTGGTGCTGCCGGTGCCGTTCTTGGCCGTGGCAGGCATCATTTTTGCTTGGTTCATCGATCCCGCCATGGGCACGCTGCTGGGTGTGGTCGTTGCGATCGTGCTGGTGGCGGCGGTCTTTACGGTGGCTAACGCCGCGCCGATCTTTATGCGCCTGCAGAGCTTTATCGACCGCATGAACGTGGTGCTGCGCGAGAACATCGTGGGCGTGCGCGTCATCCGCGCATTTAACAAGGAGCGCCACGAGGAACGGCGTCTGGACGAGGTGTTTAGCGAATACGCCGCCAACGCCATCAAAGTCAACCACCTGTTTGTGGGCCTCGACAGCTCAAGCTTCTTTTTGATGAACATCGCCGAGGTGGCGGTGCTGTGGGTGGGCGGCAACCGCGTAGGCGCCCACGCCATGCAGATTGCGAGTATCTCGGCGGTGCTGGAGTATGCAATTCTGATCCTGTTCTTTGTGATGATGGCCCAGATGGTGGTGCTGACGCTTCCGCGTGCTGCCGCGTGCCTGAACCGTGCGCAGCAGGTGTTGGAGATTGAGCCGAGCATCGTCGATGGCGAGCGCACGCTGGATGACGGGGCGCGCGAGCCCCAAGACGAAGCCGATGCGGTGGCTGTGTTCGACCACATGTCGTTTCGCTTTGACGATGCCGACGAGGACACCCTGTGCGACCTGAGCTTTGCCTGCCGTCGCGGTCAGACGACTGCGATCGTTGGCTCGACAGGCTCGGGCAAATCGACGGTGGCAAAGCTTCTGCTGCGCTTCCACGATGCCACCAAGGGCTCCATTCGCCTGAATGGTGTGGACCTGCGCGAGCTTACGCAAGATGAAATCCGCGGGCGCATTGCCTATGTGCCGCAGAAGGCGTGGCTGTTCTCGGGCACGGTGGCGAGCAACCTTCGCTTTGGTAACGAAGGCGCGACCGAGGGCGACATGCTTCACGCGCTTGAGGTTGCCCAGAGCACCTTTGTACTCGACCAACCGCAGGGGCTCGATACCCCGGTTGCCCAGGGCGGTACGAACTTTTCGGGCGGCCAGCGCCAGCGCCTGGCCATTGCTCGCGCGCTCATGAAGCGCGCCGACCTGTATATCTTCGACGATAGTTTTTCGGCCCTGGACTTTAAGACCGATGCGGCCCTGCGCCATGCGCTGCAGGACGAGACGCGCGACGCCGCGGTGCTCATCATCGCGCAGCGCATCTCGACTATTTTGCATGCCGACCAGATCGTTGTGCTCAAGGACGGCGAGGTCGTGGGCTTGGGCACGCATGGCGAGCTTATGGAAACCTGCGAGGTGTACCGCGCCATCGCGGAATCGCAAATGAAGGGAGGTGAGTAGCATGACCGGGGAGCTCAAGAAGCAGGGCGGCGTTGATGACGCCGCTGCCGCGGGACTGGTCGAGGAAACGGCTGCCGCGTCGACCGAGCTGGATGACGCCGCCAAGCGCGAGGCTCGCCGCCAAGCGCTCTACGAGGAAAACGAACGTGCCGAGGACGAGCGCGCCCGCGCCGAGGCAGAGCGTATGCGCGACGTGGACGACGAAGACGAGGACGAGACGCCTCGGGATACCTGGGCGACGGTGCGCCGCCTGTGGAGTGAGGCTGCCGGCGACCATTGGCGCTTCTATATCGTGTTCGCGAGCATTGTGTTCTATGTCATCTTTAACACCGCCGCGCCGGCATATAGCGCCCGCGTGATCGATGAGCTGTGGGGCCACATTCAGGTGGCGTTTGCCAACGACACCACTTTCAGCATCACCTGGGAGAACTGCGGCAAGACCATTTTCGTCTACTTTATGATCTGGACTGCCGCTGCCTCGTTCTATGCGCTCCAGAGCTTTTTGATGTCGAGCGTCGCTGAGCGTCTCAATCTGCGCCTGCGCAACCGCATCGCGCAAAAGCTCAACCGTCTGCCGCTCGCCTATTTTGACGCGCATCGTCCCGGCGAGGTCGTCAGCCGCGCGACCAACGACCTGGACAAGATGTCCGAGAGCATGCAGCGCGGATTGCTGCAGCTGCTCGTGTCGATCGGCACGGTTGTTGGTGCTGTGAGCGTGATGTTCGTGTTCAGCGTGCAGCTTACGCTCGTCTTTCTGTTCTTTACGGCACTGTCGCTGCTGGTGACGAAGGTCGTCTCGCGCCGCACACACGATGTGACGGGCGAGCGCCAGGAGTGGGTGTCCAAGATTACGAGTGCGGTCGAGGAAGGCTATTCGGGCCGTCTGGTGATCCGCGCGTTTAACCGCGAACGTCAGAGCTCCGCTGAGGTGCACGAGGCTTCGAAGGAACTGGCTCGTGTGAGCACCAAGGCCGACTTTATGATCAATGCTGTCGGCCCCGCAGTGCGCTTTATCGGCCGTTTGGCGCAGATCGTTATTGCGCTGGTGGGCTGCAGCATGCTGGTTGCCGGTCACATGACCGTCGGCGTGTTCCAGGCGTTCTTCCAGTTTATCTATGAGGCGTCCGAGCCCATGACGCAGCTGTCGTTTACCTTCAACTCGCTGCAGAGCGCGTTGGCGAGTGCGGAGCGCGTGTTCGACCTGCTCGATGAGCCCGAGATGGAGGCCGATCCGCTGCCGGACGAGGCCGCCAAGCTGCCGGGTCGCGTTGAGGGTCGCGTCTCCTTTGAGCACGTGCGCTTTGGTTATTCGCCCGACAAGCCGCTTATGCACGACGTGTCGTTTACCGCCGAGCCGGGCCAGAAGATTGCCGTGGTGGGAACCACGGGCGCGGGCAAGACGACGCTCATCAACCTGCTCATGCGCTTCTACGAGATTGACGGCGGGCGTATTACGCTCGACGGCGTGGATACGAGCCGCATGGACCGCGGCGAGCTACGGCAGCAGTTTGGCATGGTGCTGCAGGACGCCTGGCTGTTCGATGGCACGATTGCCGAAAACATCGCCTACGGCTGTCCCGAGGCGACGCGTGAGGAGATCGTGGCGGCTGCGCGCGCCGCGCAGGTCGACTTCTTTGTGCGCACCATGCCGCAGGGCTACGACACGCGCGTGGCCAACGATGCCGAAAGCATCAGCCAGGGCCAGCGTCAGCTGCTGACCATCGCACGCGTGCTGCTCAACAACCCGGCGATTCTCATCCTGGACGAGGCGACCTCAAGCGTGGACACGCGTACCGAGCTTGCCATCGGTCGTGCCATGGACGCGCTCATGCGCGGGCGCACGAGCTTTGTGATCGCGCATCGCCTGTCGACGATCGTGGATGCCGACCTGATTCTGGTCATGGATCACGGCAACATTATCGAGCAGGGCACGCATAAGGAACTGTTGGCTGCCGAGGGTGCCTATGCCGACCTCTACTTGAGTCAGTTCGCATAATGTGACAAAGGGACAGTCCCACATGTCACATCACAAATAAGGCGCGCCAGGGGTGAATTCCCTGGCGCGCCTTTGCGTTGATGCCGATGTCGTTTTGTGCCGCTTGCGTTCCTAGCGTTCGTCCACGAGCTTGGCGACGAGGGCCTTGAGCTCGGCCACCTCTCGCTCGAGTTCCTTGACGCGGCGGGCATTCTCGGTGATGCCCTGGCGGTTGAGGGCGGACTGCTCGGCGGCGTCATCGGGCATGTACTCGCGATGCTGCTTGGCGTCGAAACTCTCCTCGAACACACGGCAGCCGTTGCGCTTGATGATGCGTCCCGGCACGCCCACGACGGTGCAGTTGTCGGGGACGTCCTTAACGACGACCGAGTTGCCGCCGATCTTGACGTTGTTGCCGATGCGGATGTTGCCGAGCACCTTGGCGCCCGTGCCCACCGTGACATTGTTGCCCAGGGTGGGGTGACGCTTGCCGGTCTCGTTGCCGGTGCCGCCGAGCGTGACGCCCTGGTAGAGCACACAGTTGTCGCCCACAATGGTGGTCTCGCCGATGACGACGCCCATGGCGTGGTCGATAAAGAAGTGCTTGCCAATCTGCGCGGCAGGGTGAATCTCGACGCCGGTGATGTGGCGGGTGATTTGCGAGAGCACGCGGGCGAGCGAGCGATGACCGTGCTCCCACAGCCAGTGCTCGGGCACGTGGTTCCACTTGGCGTGCAGGCCAGGATAGGAAAGAAAGATGACCAGACCGTTTTGCGCGGCGGGGTCCTGCGCCTGGACGGTCTTGATGTCCTCGCGAATGGTATTGATAAAGCTCACCGGCCGCCCTCCCTTAGCGCCATGGCAATGCGATTCAATAAAGTATAGCGATTCGCTAGGGATTAAAAAGGACAATCTTGGCGGCTTTGCGCTACAAGTGTCAGTTATGCAAACTTGCTGGTCATGGAGTCATGCTTTTGTGGGATTGCGCACGAGGGGGCACCGCAACCGTATACTGGTCAACTAGGACGTATCCGCGCCCACAACTGAGAGGTTTTACTTCATGGGTTTCATCAATTTTATTGCCGAGCTGCTTAAGGACCCGCGCACCGCGATCGCCAGCTGGATCGCCGCCGGCCCGCTTATGGCCTACGGCTGCGTGTTCCTGATCATCTTTATCGAGACGGGCGTGGTGTTCTTCCCGTTCCTTCCCGGTGATTCGCTGCTGTTCGCCTCGGGTTTCTTTGCCCACAACGGCGGCTTTAACATCGTGGCGCTTCTGGCCACCGCATGGGCCGCTGCCATTTTGGGCGATCAGTGCAACTTTATGATCGGTCACTTCTTTGGCCGCAAGATCATCGCTTCGGGCAAGGTCAAGGCCATGACGCCCGAGCGCATCAAAAAGTCCGAGGACTTCTTGGACAAGTGGGGTCACCTGGCCATCTTCCTGGGTCGCTTCTTCCCGTTTATCCGCACCTTTGTGCCCTTTATCGCTGGCATGGGCGGCATGCACTGGCGCAACTTTGTCGTCTTTAACGTGCTGGGCGGCATTACCTGGTCGACGGTCTTTACGCTGCTGGGCTACTTCTTTGGCGGCATTCCCTTTGTGCAGGAGCACTTTGAGCTGCTGATTATCGGCATCGTTGCCGTGTCGATCATCCCGACCGTGGTCGGTCTGGTTAAGGCCAAGCTGGGTAAATAGAACGCCTAGCTCGAGCCAGCGCGCAGACCGTACAGTTGAGGCCCGTCACCGCTTACGGTGGCGGGCCTTTTTGCTTCGGTCAAATGAAAATACTTTACTTAGTTAAAGAAAAGCGTTTTATCAGACGCGTGCGGGGAGTACAATCTCGTGCATGCGAATCGACGTGCCATCGGCTTTGATGCTGCTCGCGTGTCCCGTCCGGCTCTACGCTCCGGGCGTGCGACGTTGCGACGCGGTCGGCCTCGGTCCTTGCGTGCGGGTTCGCGAGTATGCAACTGTGTATGTAAGGAGCGACATATGACTGTCGAGAAGAAGGATATCGATTGGGGTAGCCTCGGCTTTGGCTACATGAAGACCGATTACAGCTACGAGGCTCATTGGAAGGATGGCGAGTGGGACGAGGGCGGCCTGACCACCGACCACACCCTGCATGTCTCCGAGTGCGGTGGCATCTTCCATTACTGTCAGGAGGTCTTTGAGGGCCTGAAGGCCTACACCGCCGAGGACGGCAGCATCGTCTGCTTCCGCCCCGACATGAACGCCGAGCGTATGTACAACTCTGCGCAGCGCCTCGAGATGCCCCCGTTCCCCAAGGACAAGTTCGTTGAGGCCGTCAAGCAGGTCGTTTCTGCCAACGCCGCGTGGGTTCCGCCCTTCGGCTCCGGTGCGACCCTGTACGTGCGTCCGTTTATGATCGGCTCCGGTGACGTGATCGGCGTGGCTCCCGCTCCTGAGTACACGTTCCGCATTCTCGTGACCCCGGTCGGTCCGTACTTTAAGGGCGGCCTCAAGCCCGTCAAGCTGCGCGTTTCCGAGTATGACCGTGCTGCACCGCACGGCACCGGCAACATCAAGGCCGGCCTGAACTACGCCATGTCCCTTAAGCCCACGATGGAGGCCCATCGCGAGGGCTATGCCGAGAACCTGTATCTCGACTCCGAGTCCCGCACCTATGTCGAGGAGACCGGTGGCGCCAACGTCCTGTTCGTGAA
>DBFBFY010000004.1:0-10698 GCA_048201615.1 Collinsella sp. | reverse complement strand
ACCCATTAAAGGAGAGCAGATGAAACCTATCGTCGCCGTCGTCGGACGCCCCAACGTGGGCAAGTCCACGCTCGTTAACCGCCTGGCCCAGACCTCGGACGCCATCGTCCACGAGTCCCGCGGCGTCACGCGCGACCGCTCGTATCACACGGCCGATTGGAACGGCCGCGAGTTCACCATCGTCGACACGGGCGGCATCGAACCGCTCAAGAGCGATGACGTCTTCGCCACGTCCATTCGCGACCAGGCCCTCGCCGCCGCCGAGGAAGCCGCCGTCATCCTGTTTGTGGTCGACGGCCGCACCGGCGTCACCGAGGAGGACGAGTCGGTCGCCCGCATGCTCAAGCGCTGCGACAAGCCGGTCTTTCTGCTGGTGAACAAGCTCGACAACCCCGATCGTGAGAACGACAGCATCTGGGAGTTCTATTCGCTCGGCATCGGTGAGCCCACGCCGCTCTCGGCCCTGCACGGTCACGGCACGGGCGACCTGCTCGACGACATCGTGGCCCTGTTGCCCGAGGAGGAGGACGAGATCGCCGACGAGTTCCCCGATGCGCTGAACGTGGCCATCATCGGCCGACCCAACGCCGGTAAGTCCTCGCTGTTTAACCGCATCCTGGGCGCCGACCGCTCCATCGTGTCCAACATCGCCGGCACCACGCGCGATGCCATCGACACCGTCGTCGAGCGCAACGGCAAGCACTACCGCATGGTCGACACTGCGGGCATCCGCAAGAAGAGCACCGTGTACGAGAACATCGAGTACTACTCCATGGTCCGCGGCCTGCGCGCCATCGACCGCGCCGACGTAGCGTTGCTCGTCGTCGACGCCTCCGTGGGCGTCACCGAGCAGGACCAGAAGGTCATGGGCTTGGCCATCGAGCGCGGCTGCGCCATCGTGGTGCTGCTCAACAAGTGGGACCTGCTCGACGACGATCGCAAACGCGAGGCCTGCATGGAGACCATCGACCGCCGTCTGGGCGTCATGGCTCCCTGGGCCCAGTACCTGCGCATCTCTGCCCTGACCGGCCGCAGCGTCGAGAAGATCTGGGCGATGGTAGACGCTGCCGAGAAGACGCGCTCGCAGAAGATTAGCACCTCACGCCTCAACACGTTCCTCACCGACCTGCGCGAGTTCGGTCATACCGTGGTGGACGGCAAGCGCCGCCTGCGTATGCACTACGTGACCCAGACGGGCGTCAACCCGCCGACGTTCACGTTCTTCGTCAACCACAGCGACCTGGTCAACGACACCTACCAGCGCTATGTGGAGAACCGTATGCGCTCGACCTTCGACTTTGCCGGCACGCCCATTCGACTCTTCTTTAGGAAGAAGGAGCAAAAGGATGCTTAGTCCGATTCTGCTGACCGCCATCTGCGCCGTGGTCTCGTTCTTTATCGGGGCGATTCCGTTTGGACTGATCCTGGGCCGCGTGTTCAACCACACCGACATTCGCAAGGCTGGCTCCGGCAACATCGGCACCACCAACGCACTGCGCGTGGCCGGCCCCAAGGTGGCCGCGCTCACGCTGCTGCTCGACTGCCTTAAGGGCGCCATCTGCGTCCTTATCGCGCGTCCGCTCATTGCCGACTTGGGCTATGGCTTCCCCGTGAGCATTATGGCCCCCGGTGCCGCCGGCGACTGGATGCTCGGCGTCATCTGCCTGGCAGCCGTGTGGGGCCATATCTTCTCGCCCTACCTCAACTTCCATGGCGGCAAGGGCATCGCAGTTGGTCTGGGCGTCATCCTCGCCTGGTACTGGCCTATTGGCCTGTCGCTGCTGGGCATGTTTATCGTGGCCGTCGCCATCACCAAGTTTGTGTCGGTGGGCTCGCTTGCCGCGGCCATCGGTCTTCCCATCGCTGCCTGCGCGGTCTTTCCGTACAGCAGCCTCGGACTTAAGTTTTGCATGGCGCTGATCGGCATTACTGTGGTGTGGGCCCATCGTGCGAACATCAAAAAGCTCATGACGGGTAAGGAGTCCAAGCTCTCGTTTACCAAGCGCGTCACCGAGCCCGACGATAAGTAGGAGAGAGTCATGAATGTTGCGCTGATTGGCTCCGGCTCCTGGGGAACCGCCGTCGCGGGCCTTGCCGCCGCGCGGGCCGAGCGCGTGACCATGTGGGCCCACAGCGAGCAGACGGCCGCCGGTATTAACGGCGAGCACCGAAACCCTCGCTATCTGGTGGGCTACGAGCTGCCGGACAACGTGGTGGCAACGACCGAGCTCGCCCAGGCGCTCGACGGTGCCGATGCGATCATCTTTGCCGTGCCTTCGACGCACCTGCGCGACGTCTGCCACCAGGCGGCGCCGTACATCGCGGACGAGACGCCGGTTCTGTGCCTCACCAAGGGCATTGAGCCCGAGTCCGGCCTGCTCATGAGCGAGGTCATCGCCAGCGAGATCGGCAACGAATCGCGCGTGGCAGCGCTCTCGGGCCCCAACCATGCTGAGGAAATCTGCCGCGGAGGTCTTTCTGCCGCCGTCATCGCCAGCGAAGATACGCAGGTAGGGGAGACCTTTAAGGACTTGCTCCTGTCCACGGCCTTCCGCATCTATCTGTCGCAAGACATGACCGGTGTCGAGGTCTGCGGCGCCATGAAAAATGTCATCGCCATCGTGTGCGGCATCTCCGCCGGCACCGGTGCCGGCGACAACACGCTCGCCCTTATCATGACGCGCGGCCTGGCCGAGATTA
The DNA here is from genome assembly GCA_048201615.1 of Collinsella sp. Classification (GTDB taxonomy): domain Bacteria; phylum Actinomycetota; class Coriobacteriia; order Coriobacteriales; family Coriobacteriaceae; genus Collinsella. The sequence goes on along the minus strand of DBFBFY010000004.1, from coordinate 7,998 downwards.
GCCGTCTGGTGCATGCCCGCGGCGGTCAAGCTATGACCTGCATGGGACTTGCCGGCATGGGTGACCTCATTGCCACCTGCACCTCCGAGCATTCGCGCAACCGCACCTTTGGCTACGAGTTTGCCCACGGCGTTTCGCTCGACGAGTACCAGACGCGCACGCATATGGTTGTCGAGGGCGCCGTCGCCGCCCGCAGCGTGAGCGAACTCGCCCGTTCGCTGGGCGTAGACATTCCGCTCACCTTTGCCGTGGAGCAAACGCTCTACAACGGTGTTACTTTGGATAGGGCGCTCGAGATTCTCACCGACCGCGTCCCTTCTCAAGAGTTCTACGGACTCACCGACTAGCGCAGAAAGGCTACTACCATGAGTTCCATTAAAATCGCTCCGTCCATCCTTTCGGCCGATATGGCCAACCTCAAGGGCGAACTCGACAAGATCGCCGGTGCCGACCTTGTGCACTTCGACGTCATGGACGGCCACTTTACCGGCAACCTCACCTTTGGCGTTGACATCCTTAAGGCCGTCAAGCGCTCCACCGATGTGCCGGTCGACGCGCACCTGATGGTGTCGAACCCCGACGAGACGGTCGATTGGTACGCCGACGCCGGAGCCGACATGATCACCGTGCACTACGAGGCTTCCACGCACCTGCACCGCACGCTCACCCATCTGCAGCAGCGCGGCGTCAAGGCCGGCGTGGTGCTCAACCCCGCCACCCCCGTGTGCGTACTCGAGAGCATCATTGACGTCGTCGACATGGTGCTGCTCATGAGCGTGAACCCTGGCTTTGGCGGCCAGAGCTTTATCCCCGGTACCATTGCCAAACTGCACGAGCTCAAGGCCATGTGCGAGCGTCACGGCGTTTCGCCTCTCATCGAGGTCGATGGCGGTATCTCTTCCAAGAACATCGCCGAGGTCGTCAAGGCTGGCGCCAACGTGCTCGTCGCAGGTTCCGCCGTATTTAAGTCCGAAGATCCCGCTGCCGAGGTTGCGCTGCTGCAGAAGCTGGGCAACGAGGCCGCACAGGAGGCATAAAACCTTATGACCGCAGGTCAAAACCGCATACCCGTGAATCTTGACTATGCCGCCTCGACGCCCATGCGCGCCGAGGCGCGCCTTGCGCAGCGCGAGTACGACGACAGCGAGCTTGCCGGCGTCAACCCCAACTCGCTGCATTCGCTCGGCCGCAAGGCCGCTGCACGCCTGGAAGTGGCGCGTCGCGAGATTGCCCGCAGCTTTGGCGCACGCGTTCGCCCGTCCGAGATTGTTTTGACCAACGGCGGCACCGAAGCCAACCAGCTGGCGCTGCTCGGTCTTGCCGAGGGCGCTCGTCAGCGCGATCGCAAGCGTAACCGCGTGATCGTATCTGCCATCGAGCACGATTCGATTCTGGACAACCTGCCGCTGCTGCGTGCTGCCGGCTTTACCGTCGACCTGGTGCAGCCCTGCCGTGCAGGCTACATTGAGCCTGCCGCGCTTGTCGAGCTACTAGGCGACGACGTGGCGCTCGTGAGCATCATGGTTGCCAACAACGAGACCGGCGTGGTGCAGCCCATCCGCGAGCTTGCCGCGGCCGCGCATACCGTGGGCGCCCTGTTCCACACCGATGCCATCCAGGGGTATCTGCACATTCCGCTCGATGCCGCCGAGCTGGGCGTCGAGGCCATGTCCGTCGCCGCCCATAAAATTGGCGGTCCTGTGGCATCCGGCGCGCTTTACGTTAAGACCCGCACGCCACTGCGCCCCCGCATTTTTGGCGGCGGACAGGAAGCCGGACGTCGCGCGGGTACGCAGGACCTGCGTACCCAGCTGGCTTTTGCCGCTGCCGCCCGCACGCTAGCGCCCCATGTAGCCCAGGAGCGCACAACGCTGCAGGCCTTATCCGATAAGCTCTATGCCACGCTTACGGCCCATCCTCGCATTCACGCCACGATGGGCGACTACGCGCAGGCCGATCGTCTGCCGGGTATGGTATCGATCTACATTGATGGCATGGACTCCGAGGAGCTCATCATCAAGCTCGACGCCGCCGGCTTTGAGGTATCGGCAGGCTCGGCATGCTCGAGCGGCAATATGGACCCCAGTCACGTTTTGAGCGCGATGGGCATCGGTCGCGAGCAGGCATTGGGCGCACTGCGCATTTCCTTTGATGACCGCGTGAATCCGGACGATCTGGACGAGTTTGCCCAGACGCTGCTCTCGATCGTGGGTGCCGCATGATCGTCGCCGAGCTCGAGCGTGCCCTGCTGGCACGCTATCCCAAGACCGATGCCGAGAGTTGGGACCATGTAGGACTCTCCGTTGGCGACCCTGCCGCTGAGATTACCGGTGTTGCCTGCGCACTCGATGCGACCGAAGCCAATGTGCACCGCGCCCAGGAGGCCGGCGCCAATGTGCTGCTAACGCATCATCCCATCTATATCAAGGCGCCTGAGGCCTTTTGTCCGGCGGATGCCACACGTCCCCAATGCAGCGCGGCGCTGTACGAGGCAGCTCGTTGCGGCGTGAGCATCATCTCGCTTCACACCAACCTGGACCGCTCGCACGAAGCGCGCGTTCGCCTGAGTGAGCTGCTGGGCGCTGAGCCCATGAGCTCGTTGGAGCACGTGGACGACCCCGAAGCGACCGGCCTGGGCGCGCTTGCAACGCTGAACGACCCCTGCAGCCTGCGTAACCTTGCCGCGCGCGCCGCAGCGGCGTTTGGCAGCGACCCCCGCGTATGGGGCGAGGCCGATTACCCGTGCCGGACCGTCGCCATTCTGGGCGGCTCCCTGGGTGACTTTGGAGAGCTTGCCATCGCCGCGGGCGCGGACGTTGTCGTGTCGGGCGAGGCGGGCTACCACGTAGCGCAAGACCTTGCGTTGCGCGGACTGCCGGTGATCTTGCTCGGCCATGACCGCTCCGAGGAGCCGTTCGTGGATATCTTGATGAACTCTGCGGTTGACGCCGGGGTCGACCCCCGTCATACGATTAAAATACTGAACCCTTGCCAATGGTGGACTGTGACAAAAGGAGAGAACTTATGAGCGCCGGCGCTACGCTACTCAAGCTGCAACAGATCGATTTGGAGCTCGCCCGCAACAAGAGCGAACTTGCCAATATGCCGGAGCTCAAGGAGCTCGCTTCCAAGCGCAAGACCTATGTGAAGCTCAAGGCCGAGATGACCAAGCTCTACGCCCAGCGCAAGGATCTGGACATTGAGCTCGACGACCTCAACACCACCGAGATTCAGACCAATAACGCCATCGAGGCCGCCAAGAAGCGCCACGTTGACGGCTCTGACTACCGCGAGGTTCAGGACCTGGAGAACGAGCTCGCCACCCTGGCCAAGCGTCTGGACAAGATCGAGCACACTCGCAAGGACGTCGTAGTCGCCCACAAGGAGGCGCTCGACCGCGAGGCCCGTGCGCAGGCCATCATCGCCAAGTTCGAGGAGGGCGTGAAGGCCGATACCAAGGCCGCTCGTGCCAAGGCCGCCGACCTGCAGGCTCAAATTGACGCCGCCACCAAGGAGCGTACCGCGCTTGCTGCCACGCTGCCCGCCGACGTGCTCACCGACTACGAACGTCTGCTCAAGCAGTTCCGTGGCCTGGCCGTCGAAACCATTCAGGGCAACATCCCCACGGTCTGCCACACCGCGCTGCAGGCGTCGTCCATGAGCGACCTCAACCATGACGGCAGTGAGATTACGCACTGCCCGTACTGCCACCGCCTGCTCGTGCTCCCTAGCAAGGAAGCCTAACGATGACGGCGGCACCCAACAATTCAATGCTACTTGAGGGAAAAACGATCCTGCTGGGCATTACCGGCGGGATCGCCGCCTATAAGTCGTGCAATATCGTGCGTCTGCTGCAAAAGCGCGGCGCACGCGTTAAGGTCGTTATGAGCGAGCATGCCACCGAGTTTGTGGGCCCGCTCACCTTCCGCGCGCTCACCAATGAGCCGGTCGCAGTGGGTCTGTTCGACGACCCCTCCGACCCCATCCACCACATTTCGCTCGCGCAGGAGCCCGACCTGGTGGTCGTGGCGCCTGCCACGGCAAATATCATCGCTAAGATGGCCAACGGAATCGCCGATGACCTCATCTCCACCACGCTGCTTGCCACGCCGCGACCCATCGTGATCGCCCCCGCCATGAACAATGGCATGTGGAAGGCGCCGGCGACGCAGGCCAACATGGCCACGCTGCGCGAGCGCGGTGTCCATGTGGTGGGTCCCGGCAGCGGCTACCTTGCCTGCGGCGACGTGGACACGGGCCGCATGAGTGAGCCCGAGGACATCATCGAGGCTGTCTGCGATGTGCTCAACCCCGCGCCTCAGGACCTGGCAGGTAAGCGCATCGTCATCACCGCCGGACCCACGCACGAACCGATCGATCCTGTGCGCTTTATCGGTAACCGTTCGTCGGGCAAGATGGGCATCGCCCTGGCAGGGGAGGCCGCACGCCGCGGCGCTGCGGTCACGCTCGTGTTGGGACCGACATCGCTCGATGTTCCCCGCGGCGTGGAGTGCGTGCACGTGCAGACCGCCGCAGAGATGCTCCAGGCGGCCCTGAGCGCCTTCCAGACGGCCGAAGCGGCAATTTGTGCGGCCGCCGTCGCCGACTACACACCCGCCGCTCCTGCCGACCATAAGCTCAAAAAGGCCAACGAGCGCTTGGATCGCATCGAACTGGTCGAAACGGTCGATATTTTGGCCGAGCTCTCGCGCCAGAAGGGCGAGCGATGCGTGATCGGCTTTGCGGCCGAGACCGATAACGTCGTGGAGTACGCGCGGCGCAAGCTCGCCCGCAAGGGTTGCGATGCCATTATCGCCAACGATGTCTCGCGTGCCGATTCGGGTTTTGGAACCGATACCAACAAGGCCTGGATCGTGAGCACAACGGGCACGCAAGAACTTCCCGTGCTAACAAAACCCCAGCTCGCAGATACAATTTTGGACTTGCTTCAAAAAATGTAAAAAAGTTCTTGCACAAGGGCAAAGTTTCGGGTTAATATACTCCCTGTTGCGAGCGAGAGCAGAGCAACAAACAAAAGCTTCGGGACGTGGCGCAGCTTGGTAGCGCACTTGACTGGGGGTCAAGGGGTCGCTGGTTCGAATCCAGTCGTCCCGACCAGAAGTTTGAAGGTCAGGCACCTAGTGCCTGACCTTTTTTGTTTTAAGCAATTGCTTAATTTTGATTAAGCAACAGGGTGCCAATAATCTACCTACGCGATAATCGCTTTTTGCGGCTACTTGCGCGTTTTGCACACGCTTGAGCCGATTTAATAACGCGATATGAATCTACATACGCGTAGCTGGTATACAGCCGAGTACAGGCTGTATTTATCGCGGCGATTTACACAGATATAGCGACTATAACGAACAAGCGTGTCGCTGTATTTATTCCAGTAGTTCACTTGGTCGGTGGACAAGTGGGGTGTTGCAACGAAATGCCAAGGAGGATGGGCTCCATACGAGGGCGCCGCAGAGGCAATGGCGGGGGAGTGCGGCAGGCCCTCTGAGAGCCGCTGTATGACCCCATTTTTCCTCAACCCGATTATCTGTGCTATGAACCTCGAATTGTTCGAGTAATCGCCAAAAGAAAAGCCCTCGCAGGATTGCGAGGGCTTTGCGTTAAAAGAGATCAGAAGCAGAAAGCGGGGAGAACATAAAACGAGTCCGTCGCGCTGTAGCTGTAGCAAATACCGCCGCTTTGAACATAGCGAAAGGACGTGGAGCTGCGCGGTCTCACGGAGCGAGTCCAGTGGCTATAGCCTGATGCACCGGAATAGTTCGACCCCGTCACGCCCTTGGATTTGTAGCACTCGTACTGGATGCCGTCGGATTGCATATCCCCGTATACTTCGGTTGCCGAGAGCAGAAAAACCTTGTCGGTCGTCGCTGAGGGGGCACCGCCCCAGCTACCGCCAACGTTATCGGTTGTCTTTGTGACGGGTTTCACCTTTGACTGGAAGAACCTCTTGCCTTATTAAAGAAATACGCCAAATACAACGGATATAAAGCGGAAGGAGGCGACATCAAGTAACTATCAAAGGCCAGATTAAGGAGCCAGCCATGAAGAAATGCCTGCCCTCCATCGTCTCAGCAGCTCTTTGCCTCTCCCTTGTCATGACACCATTTGTGCCCGTTGCGGCAGCCTATGCCGACGAGGGGTCTCCCGCCGAGAGCAGCGAGATCTACGTCGGAGACAACTACGACGAAAATTACGATATATCCCTTTTTGAGCGCGGACGCTGCACGGATTCATATTCCAAGGCGTGGTGCGATTCTCACGGATTTGCAAATAACCGCACCGTCCCTCACAAGGTCAAGCTGAACGCGAAGGAGGAGGCTTGCCTGCGCGATCCCTACCTTGCTGGCACCGCTGAAGTTATCGCCGGTCTCGTGACAACCGGTCCTAGCGGCGGCTTTTTTGCAACCGCAATGACATAGTACCGACTTTTCACTTGCATGTTCTGAAAGGAAGTTGCCATGTTGTCGCAAAATCAATCGAGATACTTGAACACAATCGGCTTTGCCCTGCTTGCATTACTCTTTGCTAGCGACCTTTTGCTGAAACCGCCCAAGGAACTCGTTTCGCTTGCCATATCCTGCATTTCCGCCCTTGACTTTACGGCAACCCTATTCGTCGGACTAAAGGAGAGGAAAAAAGGCGCAGTCGTTGCATCTGCCGTAGGCATGATCATAGCCATTGCCTCATTCTTTATCTGACACATTGGTGATCTAGGGGCGATATCGTAGGAATACGACCGGGAGAGCCGGGACCAGATTGCCCGGGTTGCCCGGTCGGCTCGCGCGACGGCGCGGCGGTTCCACAGAAAGCTCTCCGGACTTCACGCCGTTTCTGATCGCATTGTAGACAGCCATCTCGTCTTCGCAGTCGGCGAGCACGCGGTGTGCGTCGTCGTTTTGGATGTACAGTAAATCTCGAAGGTCCTCCATGCACCAGCGTCCGAGATTTGGCCATGCGCGTCGCGCGAGCTGATAAGTGTCGATTGCGATGTTGTAGTTAAAGTCCAGACCAAAGCCGTCCCAGGCAGAACGGCATTGTTTCCTTGATTATCAACTTCATCCGGACACTTCCCGCATTCATCCATGTGTGTACGGATGAATGCGGGGTTCGATACCCCGGCGGCCTGATCAGCAGGCCGCCGGGAACTCTCACTCCTCGATAAAAGCCGCCACTCGGTTAGTCCTACACATCTTGAAATCGCCAGACTCGTGGGAGACGTAGAGAATGCCGTCCATCCCATCTCGTGATGCATACGACAGGTGAACTGAACCGCAATCCGCTCCATCATTGTCGAGAAGATCGAACGAATTCGGGTCGCTCGTTGCGGCCAAACGACCACTCAGACAAGAGCCGTCGCCATTACAGATTTGCCATTCCATGTCTTCGCCTGCAAGAATCGCCATAGACGGCCTGGTCGCGCCATCGTTGACATACATCCCGTCTATGCCAAACCCATTTTCAGCGCCATCGATGAACGACTGCTCGGACCTATACCTCGCAAATGATGCACATAGCACCATTGCAAGACAAAGTACAGAGCCAACAATCGCTATCTTTGCATAGCTCTTGCCTATCATGTCATTCACCTCCTTCGTATGTATCGAGGTATTCCTGCTTGAGCGTCTGCGAGGACGACTCGATCTTTTCCACGAGCGTGCCGGCCTCGATGAAGTAGAACGAGTTGGTGAGGTCTGCCAGGTCGTCGAGCAGATGGCTTGAAATGAGCACGCTGCGTCCCCGCTCCACCTCGCTGCGCATCGCGTCGCAGGAGGTTTTCCGCTTTCCCGGATCGAGGCCGTTCAGCGGTTCATCGAGGATGAGGTACGGGCAATCGGTCGCTATCGCCATGGCAAGCTTTACCTGCTGCTTCATTCCTGTCGAGAGTTTACGGGTCGGCTTGTCGAGATATGGGGAGATTCCGAGGGAGTCGCAGAGCGAGTCGATGTCGGCGGCCGATTTCCACGCCTCCCTAACGAAAGC
>DBFBFY010000003.1:0-5646 GCA_048201615.1 Collinsella sp. | reverse complement strand
CCGGAAGCTAAGCCCCATCGCGCCGAGAGTACTGCGGGGTCAGCCCGTGGGAGGCCAGGGCGCCGCTGACCGGTGGACGGCACCGAGCCGTACGCTTGAACTGAGAAGGGGGAGGCCTCGCGGCCTCCCCCTTTTTGCGTTTACGGGCTTTTGTCTCACATAGTAGCTGTGTTTTATAACCCTCGTTTGTCGCATCTTCTGTGAACGGGCTACAATAACTTAGTCTGTGCGATATGGAGGTGAACATGGCTGAAGCTGGTATCGGCGTTGATATCGTCGAGATTTCCCGCATGAAATCAATTCTTGAAAAGACGCCGTCGTTTGCTCGGCGTGTGTTTACCGAAGATGAGCGTGCGTATTGCGATGCATCATCGCGTCCCGCTGCTCACTATGCGAGCCGCTTTGCTTCGCGCGAGGCGGTGCTTAAAGCTCTCGGCACGGGTTTTAGTCAAGGCGTTGGTCGCAAGGATGTTTCGGTAACGCGTGATAAACTCGGCAAACCGAAGGCGCTGCTTTCGGGCCGTGCACTCGAGATCGCTCATGAGCTTGGTGTTGTTGAGGTCGCTCTTTCCATTACGCTTACAGGAGACTTGGCCGTTGCGAATGCCATCGCGATTACCGAAGATGCTCGGCCTAAGCCAAAAGATGAAAAGGTGAGCACCAAGAAACGCGTTGCGCAGACATTTAAAGAGGCTCGCTCTGTTTTAGATGAGCTTGAGCAGCTGCAGAATTCAGCATTGACGGAGCACCTGGGCGATGCTTCGCAAGATACGCTAGGAGCATAGATGAAACCGGTTTTGAGTACCGAAGAAGTCGTTCGTCTCGAGGATATCATCGAACGCGAAGGGACTTCGAAGGCCGAGCTTATGGAGCTAGCGGGTGAGTTTGCCGCCAACGAGGTCTTGAAGCTCAATCCCGATCGGGTTCTCGTTCTGGTCGGTTTTGGTAATAATGGCGGCGACGGTTGGGTTGCCGCCGATATCCTGAGCCATAAGGGTGTGGACGTGGATATCGTTTCTCCGGTTGAACCGGATGAGATTCCTGCTGCTCTGGCACGTCATGTTGCTCGTCGTACTGCCGGCCGCGATGTGCACGTTTGCGTCGGCCCCTCGCGTGATGAACTCGAGGTTTTGATCGATAAGGCCGATGTTGTTGTCGATGCCATTTTTGGTACCGGTTTTCACGGGAATCTGCGTGCGCCGTTCTCCATCTGGATTCCTACGGTCAATGAATGCGCCGACTGTGTCGTATCCATTGATGTCCCCTCGGGCCTGAATGCCGAGACGGGCGTTGTTGATGACGACTGCATTCGTGCCGAGCATACGGTGACGATGATTGCGCCCAAGATTGGTTTGTATAGCGCCGATGGCCCTGAGTATGCTGGCGATTTGATCTGCGGCAATCTTTACGACCGTCTTGACGAGGTCATCGATGATGTCGACCACGCCGCCGAGATTGTCGAGCCCGGTGACTTAGTTGATTACTTTGCTCCACTACCTACGAATATCGATAAGTATTCCCGTGGCTCTGTGCTTATTGTCGCCGGATCTGCGCAATATCCTGGTGCTGCCATTATGGCGGCCAAGTCTGCAGCTCGCGCGGGTGCTGGTTACGTGGCAGTCGCGGCTCCTGACGCCTGCGCCAATCTTATTCGCATGGCACTTCCTTCGATTCCCGTCTTTGCTATTCCGTCTGATTCCCGCGGCTCCTTTGGCGCCGCTGCGCGCATGACGGTGTGCGAGATTGCAAAGAAGTACAGCTGCGTACTGTGCGGTCCCGGTATGACGACATCTGCCGGCGCTATGCAGGTGGTTTCGGGCTTGCTCGAGCTTGATGTGCCGCTTATTTTGGACGCCGATGCACTCAACTGCCTTGCTAAGATTGCCATTGACGGTATTGATAGTAATCCCGAGATGTATCGTCGCGAGCAGCCGTTGGTTATGACGCCGCACTATCGTGAGCTTTCGCGTCTGGTTGCCGGTGACGAGGTGAACGACCTTGGTACCGCGATTGCGGCCGCGCAGAAGGTTGTCTGGGCTGCAGGCTCCGACAATCTGGTGGTCATTGCCAAGGGGCCGACGACGGCTATCTGTGGCGTTGAGCGTGTGTTGCTGCCGCTCTCGGGTCCGGCTTCTCTAGCAACTGCCGGTTCGGGTGATGTTCTCGCGGGTATTTTGGCCGGCACGCTTGCCACCATGCGCGACGAGATGGATCGTTGGGAGTTGCTGTATTCGTACGCCGTCGCACTTCACAGCTACGCCGGTTTTGCCGCGGCGACGGAGTATGGTGAGAAGAGCGTTATCGCGACCGATCTTATCGACTTGATCGGTCCTGCCATGGAGCTGGCGGCAAAGGATGCGCTCGAAGATCTGGGAATCATGGACGAAGGGTCGGATGACTAATCATGAATAAAGCCGATTTGACGCGCTGGTCCTGGGTCGAGATCGACCGTGGGGCGCTCCGTCGTAACACGAGGGCCTACAAGAACTTGCTGAATCCACGTCAGCGCCTGTGCTGCGTGGTCAAGGCCGATGCTTATGGCCATGGAGCTGTTGAGTGCGCCAAGATCATGTATTCGGCCGGTGCCGACATGTTTGCCGTGGCGACGGTTAACGAGGGCGTTGAGCTCCGACAGGGCGGGATTACGAAACCCATCCTCATCCTAAGCGAGCCGCCTATCGAGGCCATTCCGACGTTGCTCGAGTTTGATATCATGCCTTCGGTCTATACGTCTGACTTTGCTCTTGCGTATGGCGAATGTGCCGTCGCGGCGGGCAAAGTGGGCAAGTATCATCTCGCCATCGAGACGGGCATGAATCGTATCGGCGTTCACTACACGCAGGTGCTCGACTTTGTCCGCGGTATAAATTTCCATCGCGGTATTCAGTGCGACGGCGTATTTACGCACTTCGCCACGGCCGATGAACCTTCGGGCTGGGACTACAAACTGCAGTGTCAGCGCTTTACCGAGGCCGTTCAGGCCATTAAGGATGCGGGCTTTGAGTGCGGTATCGTGCACTGCGCCAACACGCCGTCCTCGATGCTCGACCCTTCGATGCATTTTGATATGATTCGCGCCGGCGTTGGCTTGTATGGAATGCAGCCGTGCGAGCTGAGTGGCCGCGTGATGCAGCTTGATCCCGTTATGAGCGTCCATGCGCGTGTGACGCGCGTGGCACACCCTGCGATGGGTGAGGGCGTGGGCTACGGTTTTACCTACCGCGTACCGCGTACGCGCGTTCAGATCTGCACGCTGCCGATCGGTTATGCCGATGGCCTATCGCGTACGCTTTCCAATCGTATGGATGTGCTGTATCGCGGCGAGCGCGTGCATCAGGTTGGCAATATCTGCATGGACCAGTTTATGGTCGCCATTCAGTCCAACCCGGCACACGAGATTCCCGAGGCCGAGTATGGTGACGAGATGATTATTGTCGGCCGCGATGGCGATGCCGAGATCACTATGGACGAGATGGCCCGACTGCGCGGAACGATTAACTACGAGGTCGCCTGCGGCTTTGGCATGCGTCTCGACAAGGTCTACGTGTAGGAGCCGCTATGGGCGTCATGCACATCCCCGGCCATACCCATCAGGCACCACGTGAGGTCGCACTCGAGGAAATTGAGGCCGTTCTGGGCGATTGTCACCTCTGCCAGCTCTACCAGTCGCGTCACAATATCGTGTTTGGCGTGGGAAACCCCCGCGCTCGTGTGATGTTTATTGGCGAGGCGCCGGGCCGCAATGAGGATTTGCAGGGCGAGCCCTTTGTGGGGGCGGCAGGCGAGGACCTCAACGGCATTTTGTCGCTGGCGGGGCTCAAACGCGAAGACGTCTACATTGCCAACGTGCTTAAGTGCCGCCCGCCGGGAAACCGCAATCCACGTCCCGAGGAAGTGCTGGCTTGCTCGCCGTTTTTGCGTGAGCAGATTCGAAGCATCTGGCCCGATATTATCGTGACGCTCGGCAACCCCGCGACGCACTTTGTGCTTAAGACCGAGATTGGCATTACTAAGCTGCGCGGCAGGTTCCACCAGATGGGGCATTTTGTAGTAATGCCCACGTTCCATCCGGCAGCAGCGCTACGCAATCCGGCGTGGCAGGAACTGCTGGAGGAAGACTTTAAGATGCTGGGCGACTATCTGGAGCGACATCCCGCACCAGAGGACGCCTCGGAATAATAAGGAGCATATATGTCCCTGGAGCGCCTGGGGGTAGGTACTTACAAAACGACTTGCGCTGCCGATACGGAGTACTTTGGCGAGCTAATTGCACCGTGCCTTGAGGACGGCGATGTGCTCATCCTGACCGGTGGCCTGGGGGTGGGCAAAACTCACTTTACCAAGGGCGTCTCGCGCGGGCTGGGCGATGAGCATATGGTTACGAGCCCTACGTTTGCGCTCATGGCCGTTCATGATCAAGGCCGTATTCCGCTGTTTCACTTTGATCTATACCGTCTGGAGCATGCCTACGAGCTCGAGGATACGGGCATTTTCGATGTGCTGGGCTATGAGGGTGCTTGCCTGCTGGAATGGGGCGAACAATTCCAAGACGAGCTGACGGATGAGTATCTTTCGGTGACGCTCAAGCGTGATGAGGGCGACAGTGATGTGCGAACGATAACGCTCGAGGCGCACGGTGACCGCGCAATGGAGCTTTCCCATTTGATTGATAAGGCTGTACAAGATGAGCTTGCATAACGACAACGCGCTGGTGGTGGCGCTCGATACCTCGACCGACATGCTTGCCTGCGCGGCAAGCTGGATTGATGGGCAGACGGGCGAGACGAAGCTCGTGAGTGGCGACCACATGTGTCGCCGTCACGCCAACGTTGAGCTCGTGAATACCGTTGATGGCGTGCTGGCTCAAGTCGGTCTGGATCGCAGCGATGTTGGTTGCTACGTGGTCGGCCGCGGCCCGGGGTCGTTTACGGGTGTGCGCATCGGCATCTCCACTGCCAAGGGCCTCGCGCGCGGTGCCAATGTTCCGCTGCTGGGCGTGTCGACGCTCGACGCTTGCGCTTGGACGGCGTGGAAGGCTGGCGTGCGCGGCAAGCTTGGTATCTTGGCCGATGCCATGCGCGGTGAGGTATATCCGGCACTATATATGCTGGGCGATGAGGGTCCCGAGCGTCAATTTGAGCGCGAACACGTGGTCAAGGCCGCCGTGGCGCTCGATGAGTGGCGCCGAGCAGCGGACTGGGACCAGGTTCAGCTGACCGGTGACGGTCTCGTGCGCTATGGCAAGCTGCTGGGTGAGGACGAGACCGCCCGCTGCGTGGAGCGCGACCTGTGGTGGCCTTCGGGCGAGGGCTTGCTGCTCGCGCACGCTGCGGGTGACGGCGATCCGGCTCGCGTCCTGCCGATTTACACGCGCCTTTCGGATGCCGAGGAAAACGAGCGCAAGCGTCTTGGTCTTGCCGAGAGTGCGCAGAGCGAAATTACGGGCGTTGCCGATGAGCTCGCCGGTCGTCATCTGCAGTTCCGTCCCATGGGCGCGGCGGATGCCGAGGGCGCGAGCGCGCTAGAGGCTGCCTGCTTTGAAGGTGCCGGACACGAGGCGTGGACGCCGGGCATGTTCCTGTCCGAACTGGGCGAGGACGTCGCTGCGCCGCGTAGTTGGTGGGTGGCACACGACGACGGCAAGCT
>DBFBFY010000002.1:0-7835 GCA_048201615.1 Collinsella sp. | reverse complement strand
ACCAAGGGCACCGGCTACAAGGGTCTTCTGCACAACCCCAACCCCGAGGCTCCCGACGACCTGCTCGAGGGCGTCAAGGCCATCCGCCACATGCACCTGCGCGTCATCGAGGAGACCGGCTTCTTTACCGCCGATGAGATGCTCTACCCGTCCAACTACCAGTACCTCGTTGACCTGCTGAGCTATGTGGCCGTGGGCGCACGCTCGGTCGAAAACCAGGAGCATCGCCTGGTGTCGAGCGGTATTTCGGTGCCCGTGGGCATGAAGAACCCCACCGCCGGTTCCACCACCGTTATGCTCAACTCCATTTACGCCGCGCAGGCGCACCAGAGCTTCATCTTCCGCAACTGGGAGGTCGAGTGCGACGGCAATCCGCTCGCGCACGCCGTTATGCGTGGCTACATCGGTCTCGACGGTCGCACCTACCCCAACTACCACTACGAGCACCTGGAGCGCCTGGCCGAACGCTACACCGAGCACGCCGGCTATGCCAATCCGGCAGCGGTCATCGACTGCAACCACGACAACTCGGGTAAGCGCCCGCTTGAGCAGTATCGCATTTGCAAGGAGGTGCTCGACAGCTGCCGCCGCAACGAGTCCATCTCCAAGCTGGTCAAGGGCTTTATGATCGAGTCCTACCTGGAGGACGGCAACCAGCCGGTCGACGGCGGCGTCTTTGGCAAGTCGATCACCGATCCGTGCCTGGGCTGGGAAAAGACCGACTACCTCATCCACGAGATCGCGGAACGGGTGTAGGTTACGGCGTTTTACCAAACGCCGTAACGGCTCGACGCTGCGCGGGCCGCATTTGGACAATCTGACGTTCAACTTCAAGGGCGCGACCAGAAGGTCAGCGCCCTTTCGTTTCACGTCACCTTGTCTCAAATGCGACCCGCTCGCTGTCCGTCCTCTACCTGCGGCGTTATCTTGCTCCGGATGTGGCAGTTAGGGACGCTCCTTTTCTGCCGGCGGTTTGGGACACTCCTTGGGTAGCCGTTTAAGAACGTCCCCAACGACTACCCGGGGGAGTTGCCTTCCCTCGTGGCGGTCTTCTAGCAGAAAAACCAAGTGAGTAGGCTTTTTGCAGAAGGCCGAGCACGCCCTAAAACGCCACAGCTCTGACCTGCAGTTTTATAGATCATTTGTCGCGATGTGCTCGGCAGGTTCAAAAAAGTCTACTCACTTGTATCTGAGACGCACCAGGTAGGCAAAAACCGCCGCGAAAGGGCCCCTGGTCCCTTCGCGGCGGTCATACGCCTCTGATTTTGCGACGATTTTGCCCGCTTGCTACTCGCTGTAGCGGGTGGCTATGGCGGCTCGCACCATGCCGGTGCTCATGAGGTAGGTCACCAGGAAGTAGCCACCGTATGCTGCCAGGAAGATTGCACAGGTGAGACCAACGGTGCCGCCGATGCTCATATTTCCGAAAATGCTCACCAACTCGATGATCACCTTAAGTGCCACAAAGGAGTGCGCCAGGCCCACTGCCAGCGGGAACAGGAAGAATACCGCTTGCTGCGCCATCACCGAATGGCGAATCTGGCGGTCGTCGCAGCCGATCTGTGCCAGCACACGATAGCTGCGGCTGCCGTCGGCCACGTTGGAGAGTTGCTGGATCGACAGAATCGCCGCGCATGCAACGACCAATACAAAGCCGATGTAGATGGCTAGGTAGCTAATAAGACCGTTCATTTGCGCTGCTTGCGTGTACATCTCGGAGCGTGTGATGAAGATTCCCCACGACCCCGGCTCCTTGCCGTCAACGAGCAGATTGTCGAGCACAGTGTATTTAATGCTCTCGTCTGCCTCGGTCGTATCCATCCCCTGTTTGTAATTAACGAGCAGGCTACTGGAATACGGCTGCAGATTAAGTTGGGACAACAGCTCGTCGGCAACGACGACGGTACCCGGATTACTGCCCATCGCCGAGTTGGCGATGGCCGCCGTGTCCTTGTCCGACTTATCGGTTGCGGGCTTGAGCTCATGCCCGCCCAAGGTAAGGGTATGGCCGCCGGCCATGTATTTGGTGTACAGGTCGCCCAGCTCACCGCCCATATCACACGTAAGCAGGTACTGGTCGCGGCCAATGCTCACCGGCTCCTCGCCCATCATCTGGCGCAGTTTGTTGTACTGGCTTGCCGGCGTCACAAACAGACCCATCGTATCGGCATTGCTACCCCCGAGCGCCTTGGGAAGCCTTTTGCCCATGGTCTTGCACATCTCACCCGCAGACACCGAAGGGTTCGAACCGCCAAACGGGTAACTCAGATACGAATCGATCTGCACATGCTCACCGGCAACATCGGCGATATTGACCTTCTTGCCGGTCTCGTCGTTGTTGTCCGCCGACTTGCCCTTGCCGTGCCATGCGGAGTACAAATCGACCGTTGTATCGGCCAGCACCATGCGATCGGCCTCAGACGGATTGACATACTCTTTGTAGTAGTCGAGCGTATCGGGCGTGTAATAGACATACGTCTGAGACACGTCAACAGGGTTATAGCGCTCCAGGTTTTCGTTCATCACGTTGGCGATCGACATACCGCACGTCACCGAGGTAATGGCGAGGAACAGAATCATCGCGATGACACCCATCGAAAAGCACACCGTATTGACCTTGGCCGAAAGCTGACGCACGGTAAACATGTTGAGGCCGCGCCAATACACGCTGCGCAGGCTCTGCAGCAGCTTGATAAGCATGCCCGAGAGTCCCCAGAACAGCGCAAAGGTACCAACGGTAACCATAGCGGTCGTAATGCCAAACTGGCTCATGGCCTCTTGCAGCTTGCTGTCCGTCGCGGTTAGCGGGAATCCATCACGCAGCAGACGGTAATAGGCCACGCCCACCAGCACCACGCCCACGGCAAAAATGGCAATCGCGATCCAGGGGTTGCGTGTCTTGATGCTCTCGTTGCGACGCTCGGCACCCATAAGCTCGATGAGTTTGGTACGACGAACGGCACGAAGGTTCAGCAGTAGCGTGAGCACAAACATTACGAGCATGCAGGCAAGGGTCAGGTTGAACGCATGCACCGAGAAAAAGAAGTGGAAATTGGCAATCTGTGTCTTAAAGAGCGAGGCCGTAAAGAACGTCATGAGCTGGGAGAGTCCCACACCCAGCACAATGCCGGCGACAAAGGCCACGACCGATACTATCACGGTCTCGAGCGCCATGATCGTGGCGACGCGCCCGCGCCCCATGCCGAGCACCTGGTACAGGCCAAACTCCTTCTTGCGGCGTTTCATGATGAAGTTATTGGCATACACCATCAAAAAGGCCATGACACCGGCCAAAAAATACGTCAGGTAGCCGAGCATGCTGCCCATAACCTGCGCCAAGCCCTCTTCATCGATTCCGGCGATGTCGACCTGCATCGAGATGGTGTTAAAGGCATAGAAGACCGTGACGCCCAGAGTGAGCGTCAAAAGGTAGACGAGGTAGTCGCGGCCGGCGCGGCGGACGTTGCCCCAAGCGAGTTTACAGAGCATCGGAGCCCTCACCGCCCATCATGGCAACGACCTCCATAATGCGGTCGAAGAACTCTCGGCGATCGGTGTCGCCGCGGCGCAGCTCGGTGAAGATCTTGCCGTCGCGGATAAACAGCACACGGCTCGTGTAGCTGGCGGCAAAGCTATCGTGCGTGACCATGAGCACCGTGGCGCGCAGGCGGCGATTCAGGGCCTCCAGGCTCTCGAGCAGCAGGCGAGCGCTCTTGGAATCGAGGGCGCCGGTAGGCTCGTCGGCCATGATCATGGTGGGGTCGGTGACGAGCGCACGAGCCGCGGCAACGCGCTGCTGCTGACCGCCGGACATCTGGTAGGGATACTTGTCGAGCACCTGACTAATGGACAGACGCGCGGCCACATCCTGCACTCGGGTCGAGATCTCTGCCGAGTTTGTGCGGGCGATGGTGAGCGGCAGGGCGATGTTCTCGCGTGCCGTGAGCGTATCGAGCAGGTTGGAGTCCTGGAAGATAAAGCCGAGCTCCTCGCGGCGGAACTGCGAAAGCTTAGCCTGCTTCATGCGTGTTACGTCCTGCCCGTTGATGCGGATCGTGCCACTTGTGGCGCTATCGATGGTCGACACGCAGTTGAGCAACGTCGACTTGCCCGAGCCCGAAGCGCCCATGATGCCAACAAATTCGCCGCGGTTGACGGTAAAGCTGACGTCGTTGAGCGCGCGGGTCACGTTGCCCAGCGCTCCATATACTTTTTCGAGATGCGCGACCTCCAGTACCGGGGTCGCCATGTGCGTGGTTTGCATACCGAGTCCTTTCTTGCGATTAGTCTACGGCATCTATAGTCGCAAGAAGACGAGTCGGCTACCATCGATATGGCTTACGCTTGCCTTACCGTTGTGTAAGGTACGGGTAGCTAGCCTGCCACGCGTTGATGTTGAGAGAGGACTCCTGTTGAAGACTGTTCATGTTGCCGCTGGGATCATTCGCAAGGATGGATCTGATAAGCTGCTTGCCGTGCAGCGCGGCTATGGCGACATGCAGGGACTTTGGGAGTTTCCCGGTGGCAAGCTCATGCGCGGCGAGACACCCGAAGACGCCGTACGCCGCGAGCTCATGGAAGAGCTGCAGGTCAAAGTCACCAACCTGCGCGATTTTTACACCGTTGAGTATGACTACCCCGATTTTCATCTCTCGATGGAGTGCTACTACTGCTCGCTCGCCGATGAATCCGACGAGCCCCAGAAGCATGACCGTCAGCTTGATATCCGTTGGATTCCGCGCACCTCGCTTGCCACGGTGAAATGGATGCCCGCCGACAAAGGGCTTATCGATGCGCTGATTGAGTTGAAGGAAGATCGGCTTGAGACCAACGGCGCTGTCAACGACGCCGAGGCCACCACGACCGATGAGCCCGCCACCAAACCCAAGCGCGCACCTAAGCGCCGTAGCAAAAAACGCCCCAAGCCTGGCCTGCTGGACGGCATCGACACCTCGGACCTCTCCGCTGACGAGCGCGAACTGGTCCGCCGTCGCGCCGCCATAAAAAAGTCCATGAAGGGCAACAAGCGCGCCAACACCAAGCCCGAGCTGCTCGTTCGCCAGCGTCTGCGCGCCGCGGGCCTTACGGGCTATCGCTTGGAATGGAAGGTTCCCGGCAAGCCCGACATCGCCTTCCCCGGGCGCAAGATCGCCATCTTCGTCAACGGTTGCTTTTGGCACCGCTGCCCCAAGTGCAACCCTAGCCAGCCCAAGCGCAACGTTGAGTTTTGGGAGGCAAAGTTCCGTCGCAACGTCGAGCGCGACCAAGCAGCCATCAACGCACTTACCCAAATGGGCTGGACGCCCATCACCGTCTGGGAATGCGAGCTCAAAAAAGACCGCATCGACGCCACGATGGAAAAGGTCATCGAGCAGGTGCGGGCCGCAGAGCCGCAGCGCTAGGAACGAGCCGTCCACACGCCCCACACAGGCAAGTCACATCCGCGCCACAAACCTTAGAAAGCCCTTAAGCTCAAAACCTTTCAAGAGTGTTACTCAATACCTATGACCTGCGGTTTCATGGTTACATCAAACCTCATTAAGCCTTTCTTTAGCGCTTCTTTGCAGCAGCCGCGGCATAATACTGCCAACGCACGGGACCTAGCAGCACACCCGTGCGCAATCTTTTGGTGGACATCGAGGAGGCCGCATAAGCATGCATTCTTCCAATGACGCAGCACAGCAGCCATCCCTAAAACATGCAGACCTTTTCTCCTTCCCCCCGACACAGAGAGACGGCCTCCTCGACTCCCCCACCACAAAAACCAAGCGCTCAGCCGATCAGAGCCTCAACTTACGAGCATCCTTCGAAAAGCTCCAAGCATCCCTAGACAAGGCGTTCCCCGAACAGGCAAGAGCAATCTAAGCCCATCGCGCTTTATACTGATGCCATGCGAAACATGGATCACATAGAATTGCACCGCGGAGGACGCGAGGAAGCGTTTCCCGAGACCGCCGAAGACTGGCCCTATATTGCCGAACGCGCAGAATTCGCTCGCTATCCGGGCAATTCCGTCCCCTGGCACTGGCATTCCGAAGTTGAGCTTTTCTACATGGAGCAGGGAGCGATTGACTATCGAACGCGCGCGGCTCATGAGCACGTACGCTTTGAGGAAGGGTCCGCCGGCTTTATCAACGGCGGCGTTTTGCACAGCACGCTGCAATCACCCAATTCGGCACCAGCCATTCAAATGTTGCATATCTTTCAGCCGTCGATGCTCGGCGATCCCGCGGGACGCCTTCAAAAGCGCTATATCAACCCATTGCTGCAATGTCGAGGCGTCGATGTGCTCAAATGGTCGCCCACCAACCCCGACGATATGCCCTTTATCGATTTGCTAAAGAGTTCCTTTAACCACGACCTTCAACGGCCGCAGAACGAGATGGCACTTCGGAATAGCTTGTCAGAGCTCTGGATTCAGATTTACGCCAAGGCCGAACCGCTCTTTTCCTCCGACAACGCCTCTTGGATGACCAACCGCGACGTACAGTTCAAGGCAATCCTGGACTATATCCGCGCAAACTATGCAGCCGCTATAGATGTGCCCCAGATGGCATCTGCAGCCGGCGTAAGCGAAAGAGAGTGTTACCGCATTATCGAAGCTTGCGCAGGAACGACCCCGGCGGCATATCTGCGCGCATACCGCGTAAACCGTGCTTGCGAGCTTTTGGCACACACCACGCGAACGGTCCAGACAGTCGCGCGCCAATGCGGCTTTGCGACAGCAAGCCATCTTGGCCAGGTATTTAAAGAACAAATGGGATGCACTCCTTCGAGCTATCGAGCAGCGAGGCAGAATCTCGATAGTACCAGGCAGAAATCCCGCTAGCCCTTCTTCTGTCACTGCATCAAACTTGCAGGCAAACAACGGATAGGAGCTACTATATGAAGTACTTTGACTATATCGTGTTTGACGTTGATGGGACATTGGCAGATACAGAAGAAAGCGTGCTGTCATCGCTTGGCCAGATTGTCCAAGAAGAAACCGGCAAAACGCTTCCCCGACACGAGCTTGAATTTGCCCTCGGAATACCCGGCAAGAACGCCCTTGAGAAACTTGGGATCTACTCGCAGGCAACGTTGAATCGCTGGTGCCAAGTTGCTGCCAGCTTTAAAAGCACCATCAGCGTGTTTCCCGGCTTGCACGAAGTTATCGCAACACTCTCCGACAACGGCTGCAAACTTGGCATCGTCTCCTCACGCGCGCGCGACGAATACGCAGAAGAAATTGCACCCCTTGGCTTCGATAAGTATTTTGAGCACATCATCCTTGTCGAAGACACAACCGAACATAAACCCGCACCCGCTCCCATGCTCGAATATCTCCGGCGTACGGGCGCGAATCCTGGCAACGTCGTCTACGTTGGCGACACCGTCTACGACGAACAATGCGCAACTTCGGCAGGAGTCAGTTTTGCCAGAGCGGCATGGGGATCACACCAAGACATCCCAAACGCCACCTACAACCTCAAAACCCCCAACGACCTGCTAACCCTAACAACCAAGTAACCCCCGCGCCCCACCCTTTCAGCCCCAACGCCACAAGGGCGATTGAGCAGGACGGTTTGGGCGGGTCCCGTACTTAGTTTCCAAAACGTTCTCGCGCATGAAGGCCCCCGTTGTCTCGCTTCTTCGAAGCGTTGGCAACGGGGGCCTTCGCGCTGCGGAATGATTTTGGAAACTAAGTACGGGACCCGCCCAAACCGTCCTGCTCAATCGCCCTTGTGGCGTTGGGGCTGAAAGGGTGGGGCGCGGGGGTTACTTGGTGGTTAGGGTTAGCAGGTCGTTGGGGGGTTTGAGGGTGTAGGTGGCGTTTGGGATGTCGTGGTGTGATC
>DBFBFY010000001.1:0-2993 GCA_048201615.1 Collinsella sp. | reverse complement strand
CTATATATTGCGCAGCCATTTAATACGTCGCCCACCGGGGGCCATTAATTCCTATCGCCATATTGGCTAGGAAGCAATCAAAGGAGGTATCCGTGGCAGCAGAGACGCCTTGCTCGGTCCTCTATAACGATATTCGCTCGTTCGGCGGTCTTAAACATCTCGAGATCGCCCGAATGCTTATCAATGGAAACTCTTATCTCGGCAGTACCCTGCTCGAGAAGTGCTCTTCCAACCGCTCGTATCTCACCCGTTACATCGTCCATCGCAAGCCTGACCAGTGCGCGCCCTCCATCTACAGCGACTTTACTGTCACCACGCTCAACCTTTCCTCGGCAATCTGCAGCAAGCTCGGCGGCGGCGAGTCCGCCTATCGGGCAATCGCCGAGCACTATCGCGGTCCGGCCGCCAACGAAATGATGTCGGCTCTCACCAGCTACAAGCTGGACAGCCGCCTATATGCAAATGCCCTCAATCGCATCGACAACTTTGACGGCAATGCCGTGCGCGAGAAAAGCACGCTTTACCTTATGCTCTTTGTGGCAACGGGGGCGCTCGCCGATCCCGTTCAGGGCGTGGCCACCGTCGAGCGCTTTTGCGACAGCAAGACGGGCGAGCACTTTGGCACCACCGAAACTACCGTCGGACGTGGCTTTATGAGCAGCCTGGAGCAGCCGCGCACCGTCGCCCCCAACCTCGGTCTGCTCAGAACCCATGCCGACAACTGCGCCGACATGCAAATCCATCCCCTCACACGCGATCCGCGCGGCACCGTGATTGGTTCTTTGCCCAAAACCTCGCCCAGCATCACCGATGTGGGCGCCGACGCATCGCGCGAGCATCTTCGCATTTGGCTTGAGGGTGAGCACTGGTACGCCCAGGGCCTTGGATCGACCAACGGCACGGTACTCGAATCGGGTGCAGGCGACGGCGATATTGTGATTGAGCCGCCACGCGACCAACGCGAGCCCGGCAAGATCTATCCCCCAGTGGAAATCGAAAACAGCGACAGGCTCCATCTGGGTCTCTACACGACATTCCTTGTCATTGTGGACTAGCACGGACGGCGATCGAAAGACGGTCGCCGTCCGTCTTTCGTCTTCTACCTTCTGCGTCGTAAACGACAATGCTCAGCGGTATACGTGGGCAGTGCGGCTATCATGATACTTTACCGATATCCGCACTGCTCACGTATACTTGCGGCAACCCATGCCAGACAAAGGAACGCCATGGATACTACCGATAGCGCCTATGGCGACAAACTCATCCGTCTCGATACGTTCGATACCGCCGTGGCGGTCGACCCCAGCGCCGAGGACGACGCCAAACGTCGGTTTATGACGCTTATTCTCCAGACGGCCCACCGCAACAACGGCAACATCGGGCACGTGCTGCGCGCGACCAACACGAGCGGCGAGGTCTTTGCCGTCAAGCTACTCAAGGACAACGCTATCCTTTCCGGCCAAGCCCCCGACCGCTCCGCCGAGCAATCGGCCGCGCACCTGGCCAACACCGCTGCGCTGTTCGAGGAGTACCGTCATCTGTGTACCGTCTCGCACCTGCGCGGATTTCCGCGCGTCTATGGCTACGGCTCGTGTGAGAATGACCCGCTCATCCTCATGGAGTGGGTCGAGGGCACCTCGCTCAAGCAGGCGCTGCCCCTGCTTCCGCACGACGCCTCGGGCGGGCTGACCACCCAGATGGTCGCCGCCGTCGGAAACGCCGTGCTTCGTGCGCTCTTGATAACCCAAGGCCTCGTGAATCCGGTCATCCATCGCGACCTGTCGCCTGCCAATATCATGTTCCGCACCACCAGCCGAACGCTCGAGCAGCAGATTGCCGATTGCTCCTTTGACCCCTGCCTCATCGACATGGGCTCCGCGACCATGGCCCTCGGCGACGACACGATCACCCGGCGCGCCGACATCTGGCGCTTTGCCACGCCCGCATACGCCGCGCCCGAGATGCTCACGCAGGATATCGAAGGCATCGCGGCCCTTCGCCGTTCGCCGGCAATCGATGTCTACGCGCTTTCGAGCATTCTGTACCAGCTCTACAGCGGTCGCAAACCGTTTGACTTTGAGTCGACGGACGCCGCTGCAACCGGCTCGTTCTATCTCGTAAAGACCAAGACCAAGCCGGCGCCGCTCGAGCCGCGCTGCGAGGGCGATGAAGCGCTCGTCCAAATCATCATGAAGGGTCTCTCGGTCGAGCAGTGCGATCGTCCCACCGAGCAGCAGATGCTCGAGGTGCTCTCGACATACCTCACCGACGCCGAATCCGAGGGCCGCGAGGGCGCGGGCAGTGACGCCGCAATCGACATCGACTCCGGTACGCACCTTAAGATCGACGTCGCCGGCGAGCGCGCGCGAGAGATCCTGGAGCAGGCCCGGCACGATGCCATGACCCGCCGCCGGTTTATTATCGGTGGCGTCGTTGCAGTCGTTGCGGGGCTCAGCGTCGTTGGCGCGGCGACCCATGGCTTTGGCATCCCCGACTACCTGGACGGCATCCGCGGTTCGCTTGACGACTACACTTGGGATCAGCTGCAGGAGATTTCGCTCAAGATTAAGGCCGCCGAGACCCGTAGCGAGGCACGCGAGATTGCCAAGCGCTACCACCTGCTCGACGCTGATGGGCATATCCCCTATCCGTGTACCAAGCGCGTGAAACTCACCAACGGGCTGCAGGTTGGCGCGCAGCTTGTGGGCATCCGCCACGATGAGCTTCTGGACGGGACGGGCAAGGCCGGGCTGACGTTTATGTTCGACGCGGGTATTGCCGAGCGCAACGCTGCAGCTGAACCGCCGAGCGCCGGCTGGGTAGATTGCGAGCTGCGGGAATGGCTCAACGGCGACGGCCTTAAGCTGCTGCCCAACGAGTTGCGCGCACTCATTAAAGGGGTCAAGAAGGTCTCGAACAATGTGGGCGCCGCCAACAGCGCATCGTGCCTGAGCGAGTTGCCCGCAACCCTTTGGCTGCCCGCCATGGTCGAG